>NZ_CAJODJ010000016.1:0-73929 GCF_905233225.1 Methanobrevibacter sp. UBA212 | reverse complement strand
CAGTGGTGTATCTGACCAACTTTATTCTGCTTATGCAGAAGGTCGTGAATTAAGAGACCTCGTTGCGGTTGTAGGGGAAGAAGCACTTACTGAAAGGGACCAAAAGTTCTTAGAGTTTGCTCAAGCATTTGAAGATCAATTCATTACTCAAAGTAAAGATGAAGACAGAACTATCTTTGAAACTTTAGATCTCGGTTGGAGTTTACTTAAAATCTTACCTAAAGCAGAACTCAAAAGGGTTAAAGAAGAATTTATTGAACAATACCTTCCAAAAGATGACTAATCTCATTACAGCAATGTAGGTGATTAAATGGCACAAGATATTATAGATGGAATTAATCCAACTCGTATGGAGTTGTTATCCCTTAAAAATAGGACTAAACTAGCTGTTAAAGGGCATGGTTTACTTAAAGAAAAGAGGGATGCATTAATTAAAGAGTTTTTTGATATCTTGGATCGTGTCAAAGGTATTCGTGAAAATGCAGAATTAAGTCTTAAAGAAGCAAATGATGCTTTAGTAGAAGCTCAAATTGCTATGGGTGATTTAGCTGTTAAGAAGGCAGCTTTATCAGTCAAAGAATCAATTGATGTAGATATTACATCCAGAAGTGTAATGGGTGTTGCAGTACCGGTTACCAATGTCAAAATGGAAAAACGTTCCATCATTGACAGAGGTTACGGATTCTCCGACACAACCATACAGTTAGACGAAGCTGCAAAGAAATTTGAGGAATCCCTTAAGTATTTGATTGAACTTGGTGAAGTAGAAAAAACTATTTTCCTGCTGGCTGAGGAAATCGAAGCTACTAAACGTAGAGTAAATGCTTTAGAACATATTATGATTCCAAGATTCGAAAATACTGAAAAGTATATTGATATGAGACTCCAAGAAATGGAAAGGGAAAACTTTGTTAGATTGAAAATGATTAGATCAACAATTGAGAAAAATGAAAAAGCTGCTGCTGCAGCTGAAGCAGCTCAAAATGCAGAAGCTTAAATTTTTCTTAATTTTCTTCATTTTCTTTTATTTTTTATTATTTTTTAAATTCAAGGTTAAATTTTTAATTATTTCTAAAAATAGATTATTTTATTAAGTTACTGTAAAAATATTTTTTACTGGAAAAGGTGTAATAATGAGAAGAAATCCAATTGACCAATTTATGAAGGACCCAGACAATAAGGCTAAATTATTTATCTGGATGACTCGTGTAATGATAATTACTACTTTTTTAATAACAATTGGAGTAATAATTTTTATTTTGCATCTGGTTGGCTTCTTTTAGCTGACTTATCAACTATTTCACTGGTTAATTCTACTTTTTCATATAATTTTTCAAAATCGACATCACTGTCAATTATTGTAAGCAAGGGTTCATCCTTTTCGGTGATGGATCCGATATGTGGAAGGTCATAGATGTTATCCAAATCCATCGGACGGTATTTCATTCTTGTTGGTGAGTAAACTATTTTTTTATAGGTATAGCATTGTGCCTTTGGAATCTCCATGACTTCACCTTGGCATGCCCTGATGTGGGCTTCAAGCATGTTTATCCCAAATGTTTTTTCAACACATTCGAATGTTCCCTGCAGTCTCGGATTAATCTCTATGACATACAAACCATTTTTATTAAGGATATAATCCACACCATTAGATCCGATAAGATTATATTTATCGATTAAGCTTTCACTTGTATCTTTCAGTTCTTCATTGATGTTGCCGATGTCATCAACATCCCCCATTATTGATTTTTCCGTCAAGGGCAAAATGTTTCCCACATATATGAATGAATTTTCAACTCCAAAGTCATTCATCGTAAGCAATCTGGTGTTTGTAACTGTTTTTGTTTCATTTTCACTGGACAATACTGATGAACTTAGGTTGATTCCGGAGACATATTCCTGCAGGATGAATTCATTGTCACCAAATTCAATATCAAGTTCATTATTCAATAGGTTGACATCATACCCTCCACTTCCTTTAATCGGCTTTAAAATAAATTGAATGTCCGGATGATTCTTGTCTATTTCAAATGCTTCATCCATATCTGATGCATGAAAAGTCATGGGGGTTAAAAATTCATCTCTGATTTTTTTGTAGAATCTGAACTTGTCCTCAATGTCTCCCACATCATGGTTTCCCAAAATCTTCTTTCGGTCTTTTTTTGAAAAGTCACTTGGAGATACTCCTGAAATTGGAATTATATGGTCGACTTCATCAATGTAGTCCTTTGATATTTCCAGAATGCTTTTGCTGTTGAAGTTGTTTTCAAAGATTCCGCAGCTTTCACCGTCACTTTCCTGTAGAATGATCTTCTGATTTTTGATGGTGGGAGTGTCGGATGTTGAAAAATAGCTTGTGGAATAAATATCATAATCTAGCTTTAAAGCACTGTTAAGCATACTTCTTGTATCAATTCCAATAAGTAATAGCTTTTCCATAAAATATCAGTAAAAAAAGTTTATAAGAGTAGTCCCGAGCGGAGTCGAACCGCCGTCTCCGGGTCCAAAGCCTAGAAGGATTACCACTACCCTACGGGACTATATCTGTTGTACTGTATACAACATTTAATATATATTTATTATGTAGTATTTATACCTATCGGTTATTTGATAATTTTTGATAAAATAAGCATTTTTCGCTCCACTTGCAATCAAAACAGATTTTGGAAACACTTTCTTTCGTGGAGAATATTTCATCTATTTTTTCAAACAATTCAATGGAGTTACACTCTTTTGTGCCGTTAAGTTTTTTCAACACTTCCTCGTCCATTGACACTATTCTTTCGTTTTGAGTTTTGTCTTCACAAATGCCATCAACTAGATTTGGACATGATGAGCAGATGTCATCGGCACACTCACAAATAGAAACTGTTGTCTGGGGCAGTTTTCTTTCGGAATTTATTAAAATCATATTTTCAACAAAGCTTTCATCATAGCCGTAGCCCTGAAAACCCTTAAGACATAACAAGTGATGTCCTCTTAATTTAAGCTTCATTAAAATCAAAAAAAATAAAAAAAGAAGGTTATAAAAACCTTAGTCTTTTGGTAAAAATACTTTAGATACTGAAGCTGCACCTAATATTTTCACGATATCTCCAGCAATGAACGGAACAAGACCCATCATTAAAAGATCTACGATTCCGACTGGTGTACCCTGCATGCTTAAGAACAATGCAAGACCAGCTAAACCTGGAATATAGATTAATGCGAAGTTTGCAATTCCAATTGTCAGAGCCATTTTTTTGAAATTACGTGCATCAGCATATTTTTCGGTAATTAAACCTATAAAGTAGGATGCGATAACGAATCCAATAAGGAATCCTCCGGTTGAACCTAATAATACATCAAGTCCTCCGGTCATTCCTCCAAACCAAGGAATGAATGCAACACCTAAAACGATATAGAGGATTTGGCTTAAACATCCGTATTTCTTACCTAAGAATAAACCAGAACATAACACTGCAAAGGTTTGTGCAGTTATAGGAACTGGAGTCCATGGAAGCGGAATAATGATCTGTGCCATTATACCGGTTAAACATGCCATCATCAATGACATTAGTAGTTTAGTAGCTACACTAGCGTCCTGAATTCTTTCGAAAACATTTTTTCTAGTGCTGTAGTAACCATCGATATTAATATTCATATTTTACCTCCAATTTCCGATGTTTTAATTTTATAAGTATGAATTTATTCTTTTTAGTTTATAGTTATAATTTTCACGTTTTGTGGTTTTTTAACTATGTTCATGGATTTGAAAGCAACCAACTTCTTGATTCCTTTTTCAGATGCAACATCAACCATTCTTTGGGAAATTACTCCGTCGAATATGACTGTGTCGGCTGTTCCTTCAATATTTTTGATTTCTTCGTAGATATTTTCCACTTCAACCTCTTTGGTCATATTCAGTGCTTCATCAAGAATTGCTCCGCAGCCAGTTCCTTCAAATTCCTTTAACATGTCTTTCATTAGGGTGACTTCATCGTCTTCAACTTCAGGTTCCGGCTCTTTTACAGGTTTTTGCTTTTCATTGCGGTTGTATTTTTGATGTCTTCTGTTATGTCTGTTGTTTTCTTTTTTATGATTGTTGCTGTTGCCGGAATCGTTTAAGATATTTGTTGTGGCCAAAAACTGTGCTGTAGGAACTTTGTCCCTGAGTGCAACGAGAACTTCGTCCTTTTCAAGATCTTCCACTTCTTTTCCTTTAGGAGCACGTGTGATGTAGTCCACTTCACCGATTTGCAGGAGTTCTTTTAAGATAAGTTCTCCGCCTCTGTCACCGTCAACAAATGCTGTTGTGGTTCTTTTTTTACTTAACTCGCCGATAGAACGAGGTACGCTTACACCTTCAACAGCTACGGTATTTTTAATACCATATTTGAGTAAGTTCAATACGTCACTGCGTCCTTCCACAACAATAATCGCATCGGATGTGTGGATGCTTGGACCAGCAGGAAGACGGTCTTCACCGTATTCAGAGATTTCATGAACCCTCATGGCTTCCCTTACTTCTTCAATCATTCTCATGCTGGTAGGACCAACGCTTTCAACCATGTTTTTGTAAATTTCTTTTGCACGGTTAACGACTTGCTCCCTTTTGACTGCCCTTACATCTTCAACTTTTGTTGTGTGTATCTCTGCTTCACAAGGACCTACTCTGTTGATGGTTTCGAGTGATGCAGCGAGAATGGCGGTTTCAACTCTGTCCAAACTGGATGGAATTACGATTTCACCTTTTGCTCTTCCACTGTTGGAGTGGATGTTAACTTGGATTCTTCCTATTCTTCCAGTTCTTTGGAGTTCTCTTAAATCTAAATCATTACTAAGTAAACCTTCAGTTTGCCCAAAGACAGCACCGACAACGTCTGGTTTTTCAACGATACCGTTAGCGGTAATTTGGGCATGAATTAAATATTTTGTTGTTGTTAATTCTTCACCTTTTCCCATATTTAAGCCTCCTAAGCTTTTAATCGGGATAATTTATGTAATTGCTAAAAATACAAATTATTTTTAGGTGAAACTTGCATAAATTACACGATAATCTTGTCTTTCGACCTTTTATACACTAAAAAGAGTTAATACATTTTTGAGAAATTTACTATTGGGTATTACTTTTTATTTCTTAATTAATTTGGTTATTTGGTTTTATAACTTCATCATAACTTTTTATTTCCCTAATACTAAATTTTCTCCCTTTTTGATAAATTAATAATA
Organism: Methanobrevibacter sp. UBA212; assembly: GCF_905233225.1. Taxonomy (NCBI): domain Archaea; kingdom Methanobacteriati; phylum Methanobacteriota; class Methanobacteria; order Methanobacteriales; family Methanobacteriaceae; genus Methanobrevibacter; species Methanobrevibacter sp. UBA212. The sequence continues at coordinate 68,718 of NZ_CAJODJ010000016.1, read as the reverse complement.
ATTAATAATAAATGAATAATGCATGTAAACTCTATGAGCATATAAATGATAAGTATTATTATAATACTACAATTAATATTTAGATTAAACTAATATATATAATCTATGAAATGTATTTTAATTATGTCTGATAAACTATTATGTAAGTGGTGAATTCATGTCAGTTACTCCAAAAGATTTATTAAATAAAAATAAGAATTTAAAAAAACGCGTTGATGTTAGTGAAATTGATTTAGAAGGCGTTTCAATAGATGATTTAAGATTTAACGGTAAAAATTATTCTAAACACATCAATTTGATGTCATTGCTTGAGAATGTTTCCGCATGTCAGGTCTCCGATGCATACAATGGAATCTCAAAAAGGCCTGGCACAATTCAAAATATAAAGCCGGTCAACAATCAGAAGGTTTTTGGATCCATTTTCACTGCTCAAACTGCCTCTGATGATTGGGGAACATCTGCCCTTGCCATAGACAGTGCCGGTGAAGGGGACATATTGTTTTTTAAGGTTGACTCAAACGACAAGGCCATTTGGGGAGAGCTCGCATCTACCTGTGCCCGTGACAATGGCATTAAGGCAACAGTTATTTATGGTTCTGTAAGGGACTTGGATGCCCTTTTATATATGGATTATCCGGTTTTTGCTTCTGACTTCTGTCCTAATGCAGGATCTGCCCTGGGTCTTGGCACTTTAAATGAAAGCATTGAGGTGGAAGGCACCACTATCAATCCAGGTGATTTCTTCATTGGCGATGAAAGTGGCATTGTCGTCATTCCTAAGGAACTGTTTTCAAAAACCATGGTTGCGGCATTGGGTGTTAAGGTTAAGGAATCAAAAATTATTGAAGACATTGGTGATGGGAAAACATTAGCCGAAATAGTTGGACTCAAATAGAAAAACATTTAAATAGAAATCAATATTTATATATAAATATATCGATAAGTTTATATATAACCTATTTCTAATTATATAAATGATACAGATTTGAGTTTAAGTTTGATTTTATGAAAGTTTTAGGAAAAAGTTTGCATATAGCAAACTCTGGAAAATTAATAGCGAGGTCCACCAAAACACCTTCACCCGGTGGGATTGTTTTTGACAGTAATAAAAACAAGATAGGTAAGGTCAGTTATGTTTTTGGACCTACAAAAGAACCATATGTCTCTATTCGTTTATTCAAATCAGCGAATAGGGATCGAATAGAAAAAAATTGTGGTGAAAAACTATTTGTATCAAAACCAAAATCCAAAAAACCTAGACGAAGGAGGATGAAACCACGACACAAAAAGTAAAAGAAGCTCCTAATGGACGTACAAGGCCCGTTGAAGACAAAAGAAATGAGGTTTATGATGATTCAAAACAAACCGAATGTCCAGAATGCGGTTCTAAGGAATTGATTGGTGATTATGAAAGAGCAGAAGTTGTATGTGCTCGTTGCGGATTAGTCATTGATGAAAACCTTGTAGACATGGGTCCAGAATGGAGAGCATTTGACCACGAACAAAGAGACAAACGTACAAGGGTTGGGGCACCAATCACCTACACTATTCACGATAAAGGTCTAAGTACCATGATTGACTGGAGAAACAAGGACATCTACGGTCGTGACATTCCTGCCAGAAACAGAGCTCAATGGTATAGGTTAAGGAAATGGCAAAGAAAAATCAGAATTTCCGGAGCTACTGAAAGGAATCTGGCATTTGCTTTAAGTGAGCTTGACCGTGACTCCTCAAGGCTTGGACTTCCAAGAAGTGTGAGGGAAGCCGCAAGTGTGGTCTACAGAAGTGCGGTAGACAATAAGCTAATCAGAGGAAGAAGCATTGAAGGTGTTGTAGCTGCTTCTTTATATGCTGCATGTAGACGCTGTAACGTGCCACGTACATTGGATGAAATCGCTGAAGTTTCTCGCGTAACCAAAAAGGAAGTTGGAAGGACCTACAGGTTCTTGACACGTGAATTGAATATCAAATTGCCGCCAACTTCACCGGTTGATTATGTACCAAGATTCGCATCCGAACTGGGACTTTCAGGTGAAGCACAATCCAAAGCCATTGAGATCATTGAAAAGGCAATGGAAAAAGGATTGACTTCAGGAAGGGGTCCTACAGGTGTAGCGGCAGCCGCATTATACATTGCATCAGTTTTGCTCGGTGAGAGGAAAACCCAAAGAGATGTGGCTGACATTGCGGGCGTTACTGAAGTAACCATCCGTAACAGGTACAAAGAATTAACAGAACAATTGGAAATGGGTGTAACTTTATAGTTGCCCAGGATTAATGAAGTGCTTACTTTATTAATCTATTTTTTACTTTTTTTTAGGTGTTTTATGATGAATAATAAATTCTCAATGATTTTAATTGCTATTGCAGTCATTCTCATTGTTGCAGGAGGATATCTGATTTTCACAAACCAGTCTGGTGGGGATGTAACTGAAAGTTCTTCGGACATTCCTTTAAAGACTCAGAATTTTAAACTTTTTGAAATCAATACTCCTGAAGGTTCAAATTTCACAATTAAAAATGAAGCTAATGGAATGAAATTTTACCAGAATAACGGAAGCTATTCTGAAAACCTTTCCGGCATTATAATTAACAAGGGATTGACAGATTCTTTGATAGGTGATAAGTCATTCACCATTTCAAATTCAAGTTCACAGCAGATTTACTCTTCTGATTTTAAAAATCGAACTGTATATAAATATGTGTCCAATCAGGGTGATGTTGATGTTATTCTGATGGGTAATGATTTGAATCTCTTAAAAGAAGTTTCACAAACTATTAAGATTAAAGATGTCAGCAATCTTTAATCATATTTTCTTTTTGAGTATCTTTCAATTCTATAAATTAATTCACGAACGACTCCATCATTATTTGTCTTTTTAACCTTTTCAAGCCTTTTCTGATATCTTGGAAGTCTTTTTAAAAAGTTATCTACTTTTTTAGCATTTAGTTTTTCGTGATATTCTCCATAACCTAATTTTTGAACATAAAATCCGTTCAATGTCTGTTCAAAGTTTCCAATGGCAGGCACTGAATAAATCGGTTTTCTGAGGTGTATCGCTTCTGAAATAAATGTAAATCCTCCATTGCAAATAACGGCTTTTGATGATGCCAGATCATCGTAAAATTCATCTTCATTGAACTCTTTATATGTTAAATTGCCGTCAATCTTATTTTTATTGAATCCATAAACAATGAACTGTTCGTCTTTTAGAGCTTTTAGTTTGCGGACAAGCTTAACGCTTTCCTTACTGGTTTGATAAACAATAACATGTTTTCCTTCTTTTGGCTCTAATTTAAGAATATCTTCACGTATGATTGGCGGATAAATGACCGCATTCTTTCTAGGTTTTATTTTTGGATAGAAAAAGCTGGTAAGTATATATACTTTTGGTTTAATCACATATGTTTTTATTACACCTTTTGCCTTAAGCATTTCTCCCAGATGGCTTTTGGGATAGTCAATTTTTGTTTGTGTAATCATATGGATATTATCCAGACTGATCAATGGGATTCCCCTTAGTTTTGCAACCATTGTGGCATATATTTCAAAATCAGTTACAATTACATCCGGCCTTAACTGCCTTGCTTTTTTATATAGATTTTCATATCCAACCTTTATATTTGTCGGATTTCTTCTTAGGGCATCAGCAAATGTTTGCAGGTCATTTACCTTATTGTTGATGTATACTGTATTGAATCCGCCTATTTCATAAACATTGTCGAATTTTGAATTCAGGTATTCGTATGCCCTGTCGCTTGAGAATATGTAAACGTCATATTTGTCCTTGATTCTGTCAACAATCACACTGCTTCTAATCGCATGCCCCATTCCTTCTCCGCAAACACAATAAAACACCACTTTTCTTTTTCTTCTGCGGTGCAGGGACTTTATCCCTGATCTGACATTTTGTATTTTGCCAATAGAATCATCATAGGTTTCCTTGATTTCATTTATTCTTTCAGTACTTTTTTCAAACCTTGATAAATCTGATGCGGTAATCTTTTCTTTTCCATGATCAAAATTGTAGTTCAGTTCATCGGCATCGGTTCTTTTTCCCAAAAAGTCATTAACGGTACTTTTTCCGTATTGCTGAATTAATGTGGTGAGTCCCTCTTCTTCAAGCCTTCTGGTTGAAACACCAATTTTAGCATTTCTAAGTACTCTAAATGGTTCTTTTTTGGCCAATCTTTCAATATAATCGGTATCTTCGCCGAAAGTTAGGGATTCATCAAAGCCTCCGCATTCATCATGAAGGTATTTTTTGGCAATTATTCCATAACATCCTGCACCATGCGGTTTAATTTTTTCAACACCTATCATAAAGTAATTTGCAAAATCATGGAATATTTTGTCTTCAACCTTGTTGGACATCGGTTTCATTTGGGTAATGGCTATTCCAAGCTTTTCCATTCTGAATTCATACAAAACATTTCTGAGGTAATCCTCTGTGAGCTGCAAATCGGAATCCAGGAATAATAAAATCTCTCCTTTAGCAACTTTTGCACCATTGTTTCTGCCTACTGCCGGAAGGCCTCCATCAACAACAACACATCCGTAATCTTTTGCAATTTCTCTGGTTTTGTCAGTTGAATTGGCATCAGCTACGATAACCTCGTAATCACTGAAGTCTTGCTCTTTAATGCTGTCCAAAAGAATTGGGAGGTATTCTTCCTCATTATAGGTAGGTATGATAATGCTGAAAATCATATGTTTAGATTTATTTTTAAATATTATAAATTTTTGTAATTTTAGGCTTTTTTTGTAATTTGGGCTGATTTTAATTATTTTCTTGAATGAAATTTTTTTCCAAGAATGATTAATTTCTGATTAAAAATCGATTTTTTTGAAAATTCTTTTTTGATGAAATTAAATTATATTTATCTTTTAATTTCATATATCCTAATTCATTATTTCGGGTTTCAGTTTCACTGAATGTTTCAAGTGTTTCATCTGATTTTACAGAATATTTTTTAATTACTGTATGAAAATTGTTTCCGAGTAAGTCAATATTTTTTATACATTTGAGGCGTATCATGATTTGTGATAAGGGTTTTATTTTTTAGGATTAAAAATTATGCAATTAGCTTAAATGGTGCTATTTTAGCGTATTTTTTAATTTAAAGCATTTACAGTTGAAATGCACCTCTCTCTGTCATGATGTTTTGTTGTCATCTTTACTTAACATCATCATTGCAATAATGGTTAATATGAATCCGCAAAACATTAGTGGTGTCGGGATTTCTGAATATATCAAAAATCCGAAAATCAGCGCTGCAAATGGTTCGGCTCCGGATAAAAATATTGAGGAGGTTCCCGAATCCATGTAATTCAGGCTGATTGTGGAGAATATGTATGGGAGTGCAAATGAAAATGTTGAGTGCAGGATTAGGAATATGATTGTCATCGCAGGATTGATGGAAACGAAGCCTGAAATTTCACCAAAGTCAGTGAAGGGAATCAAGGCTATTGAGATGAATATTATGGAATAGAATAATATTGTAAAGGTGTGCTTTCCGTTTTCAATGGACTTTTTGGAGGCCATAAGATAAACAGCCCAGAACAGTCCTGCACCGATGCCTGAAAGAATTCCGAATAATGGGAGGTTTCCCAGGTCGTTTTCCAAAATTCCTGTCATCAGCACGCATCCGGAAATTGCCAGAATCATGCATATCAATTTTTTTGATGTTATTTTCTCTCCAAAAATGAAATATGCAATGATTAAAACATAAATTGGTGCAATGGACAATAGAACTGCGGCCAGTGAAAGCGGAACAGTGTTCATGGAATGATTGTAGCACAGATTAAGTCCTATAATGCATAATGAACATACAAGAAACAGGGGAATGTCCTTCAATTCTATCTTGAAGAGATTTTTGTCAGTGGCAACAATTGCTATTAAAATAGGGACAATTGCTATTGAAAACCTCAAAAACAGCAAGGTTGTAGGTCCGATTCCGTTTTGAGTCAGTGTTCTTACGAATATTCCGCTTGACCCAAACATTATTCCGGCAAGGATAGGTAAAATTAAGTAGATTCTTCTCATCATCTCATTCCAGATAAGAGTATGCATTCCATGTAATGGTATAATATTCGCACGAATTGTTCAGCGGCACCTTCAAATCATTGATCAGTTCCATTTCGTTATAATCTGGGTCAATATGGCATGTGATCTTATTGGGAGTGGTTACATTGTCAATGACTTTTGCAGTGATGTTTCCCAAATCAATGTTTCCACTTGGATTTACAATATCCACTGTATAATAGTCCGGTTCTGCACCTGCAAAGGCTATTGTGAATCTTAAAAATATTACCAATAGTACAAAAAAGTAAATTCCAAAACGATTGAATATATATCGGATTTCAGAAAATCCACGGTTTCTATAGGCAGGCTGGATCAATTCATTTTCTTCAAGCAACTGTTCATCCCTTAAAACTTTTCCGACATTGTAGTTTAGGTAAAAACCGTTTCTATAAACGAGGAATAATCCCAGGATTCCAACATATGATGGGGTTGCAAACATTCCTCCGTCTATTATTCCGATAAACAGGCAGCTTGAAAAGAATGCCATTAGGAAGTTTGTAAACCATGGGCGTTTTTGCATGGAAAGTACTACGCTTGCAAACAACACGGGTATTAGCAAAACCACTAAAAATGAGAAACTTGGAACATATTGATATAGGCCAACGCCTGTGTTGATATTGCTTTGAATAAATGGTCCCATGATTTGAGTTATAAGTGCTCCTAAAATGGACTTTAAGAGGTGAGTATGCAATATGCTTGTGGAACTCATGCCGTTAGTCATAGAGCAAAAAACGGTGTTGATTCCAATGCCCATTTGCATTCTGAAAAGGACCTCTAAAATAATGCCTAAACTTAATAAGACTGTACCCAAAACGATTGAAATTTTCAGATACTTTGTTGTATCAATGTCTTTTTCAATCACTTGGGACAATATTAGGAACAAGCCTAAAAGGCCAAAGAATATTATGTCTTTTCCTTTTGAGGATCCCATTAAAAACTGATATGTAATGGGTCTTATAATCGGATTGAAAACGTCAGTTATGAATATGACTCCTGCAAATACTATAAGTATTAATCCGACTATGATAGTTTTATTAAGTTTCATTAACAATAATTTAATATTAATACTTTAAATAAATGATGTTTATGTTTCCAATTGAATATTTCATAGGATTAATCATAATAGGTATCTGTGCGGGTTTTGCATCAGGGCTTTTGGGGATAGGCGGAGGATTTCTAATCGTGCCTCTGCAATATTTTTTGCTGAAATACATTGGTGTTGAACCTGATTTGGCAATATTGATTTCATTCGGAACCAGTTTGGCCATTATCATTCCGACATCTTTGAGCGGAGCATATAGGCACACCCGAACAATGGATAATATTATCAAGCCGGGAATCCGATTGGGAATTTTTGGAATAATCGGAGGGGCATTAGGTGGTTTTGCTGCTTCAATGATTCCTTCAAGGGTATTGGAAATAATTTTTGGTCTTCTCTTGCTGTTCATAACTGTCAATAATGTCATCAACATTAACAAGGAAAGGGAAGATGCTAAAATACCGTTTAATTGGATTATGGCAGGAATAATTGGCCTTTTGGTTGGATTTTCATCAGGCCTTTTGGGTGTTGGTGGAGGAATCTTTTTAATAGCTATTCTGACAGCGCTTTTAGGATTTTCAATGATAGAGGCTATTGCAACATCATCAATCTTCATTAGCTTGACTGCTATTGGAGGATTTCTGTCCTATATGGTTTCGGGTTGGGGAGTCAGCACTTTTCCATATTCAATCGGTTATGTGAGTCTGATTAACTTTGCATTGATTGCATGTTTTTCAGTTCCGATGGCTTCTTTAGGTGCAAAGTATGCACACAGGGTGCCTCAAAAAAAGTTAAAGATTATATTTTCAGTATTGGTATTGTATATGGCATTGAAAATGCTTGGAATTCTTCCTTAAGGTGATAATATGAGTGAAAATCGAAAAGTTGGAGAAAATTTTGACAAAAAAGCTGCAGAGGATATTTTTGATAAGTTGAGAAATGTTGAAGGCAAGATAAAACCTAAAAGTGACGGTAAACTTAAAAGTATAGCTGATTTAATGAATGAAGCAAATTATCTCAAAGATTTGGGCAGATTTGATGAAGCGATTGGGCTGTATAAGCAGGTTATCTTTTCTTTACCTGATTCTCAAAAAGCTTATGAATCACTGATTGATATCTATCAAAAGCAGGGTGATGTTAACGGTGAAAAGAATATTCTGAAAGAGGCAATTGCCAATTGTAAAAATAATGAAGATTTTAAAAACAGGTTAAATGAAATAGAGGGGTAATTCCCTTCAATATCTCATTTTATGACCATTCGTATAATGAAACTTATGATAAACATAAGTATTGAGAAGTAAATTATGAATCGGCCATGCTTTTGGTATAGTGGGGTTTCCTTTTTGTAAAACACTAATACTGAACCATAAATCAATGCGATTATTGGGGAAATTACTGCAATGATATATCCTATAATAGGTATTGCTATTGTTCCTTCATTTTCCATTCTTTCACCTCATTTTTAATTTTCATAAGATTATATTAATTCCCATTCCTGTGGCGGTTATGTGGATACAGTCTCCGCCCCTTCCAATCAATCCGTACTGGATGTGTAAATCTAGAATCCCATTTCCTCCATGTGATTTAATCTCATTAGCTAATTTGATTAGACATTTGTCTTTTCCTTCTTTAATGTTGCATAAATGTTTTTTCTCTCTTTCATCATTTTTAAGCTGTATTTTGACTTTGTTTTCTATAATGACTTCACTTTGGTAAATGCCAAGAAGTTCATGGTCTCTGTCCTGCATATCAGTGCTTGTTAAAAAGTAAAAGTTCAATGAGTTTAGTCTCTCATTGCTTGCATTTTCATCATAATACAGTGACTCAATGGGGATTTCTGTTTCTTTAGTCTCCCATCTCACATGGCTTTTACCCTTCTTCAGGAATGCGGTAATTCTTTTGAAGACCCATGAGAAATTAGATACTACAGCCCCAATAACCACTAAAAGAATGTAATTTATAACTGTGGGGAATGCTGCCTGTAAAATTACAAGAATGGATCCTGCAGTTATCAGATTCATTCCTAATGTGTCATTTTTTAAAATGAAACTGTAAATTACAGTATCAATGAAAAGGATGAATGCACTAATTGCACCTAAATTTTTGCCAAGAATTCTATTGGCAACTATGGTTTCAGCATATCCTGCAGCCAGAGGTGCAAAAATCAGTCCCAGATTCCATCCGAAAATTGCAATATGGAAGTATAGGAAAACGCCATAAACTATAAGTCCGAAGCCAGTACCTATTCCTATACAGATTATAACTTTTGCAATATATTTAAAATCCACTTCATGGCCTTTAATTTTCATATTATTCAAATTTGACTGCGGTACCATAAGCGGTAACAAGTATTGTGTTTCCCATAGTGCCGCCTAAGTTATCGTATGAAATCTTGAGGCCTATGATTGCATTTGCACCCAGATTTTGAGCTTTTTCTGTCATGCTTTTAAATGCAAGATCACGGGCTTTTTCCAGTTCCTCTTCATATTTTGTGGTTCTTCCTCCCACAACATCACGAACACCAGAAAATATGTCCTTATAGATATTGGATCCGATAAGGGATTCGCCTGTAACCAATCCCTTATAATCAATAACTTTTTTATTTTCTAAGGTATTTGAGGATGTTAAAATCATAGTATCCCTATTTTATAAAGGTCAATACTGCCCAGATTATTAAAAATATTGCGATTACAACATATAATATTATTTGTGATCTTTTTCTTTGTCTTAGTCTTGCATCCCAGACTTTTTGACAATCCGGGGAGCATACGAGTTCATTTAAAGGTATTGGGGTTCCACAAATTGGACAATGTTTATGTGGGTCTACTGCCATATTATCATCTCCTTATATTTTGAAAAATTCTTTAGTATTTTTATTAACTTGATTAGCAAGCTCTTCTGCATCCATTCCCATGCAAAGGGAAATTGTTTCGAGGATGTGAGGCAAATATTTCGGTTCATTTCTGTTCTTTTTAGGTTTCACATCAAAATTTTTAGGTATTAAAAATGGTGCATCTGTTTCTATCATTAGTTTTTCAGGAGGAATAACGCTCACTGCCTCTTGCAGGTCTCTTCCTCTTTTCATGTCACAAATCCATCCGGTAACACCTATATAGCATCCTAAATCAATATAATTTTGTGCTTCTTGCTTGGTTCCTGTAAAACAGTGGACAACCGATTTTTCAATCACGCGGTCATGCCTTTTTAGGATATCATACAAATCTTGGTGGGCTTCTCTTTCATGTAGGAATAAAGGCATATCGGTTCTTTCAGCAACTTCTATTTGGGCTTCAAACCATTTTCTCTGCAAATCCTGCGGCGAAAAGTTTCTGTTATAGTCAAGTCCACATTCGCCAATAGCAACCACACAATCTTTTTTAGCTATCTTTTCAAGTTCAAACATTGTATGGCCATTGCAGGTTTTAGCATCATGAGGATGTACGCCTGATGTTGAAAATAAAGTTCCAGGGTATTGGGATGCATATTCTGCAGCCATTTGACTGGAATTCACATTGGTTCCAGTGATGATGAACTGTTTAACGCCTGCTTTTTTTGCTTCTTCGATGATTTCAACACGGTCTTTTCTAAAAGACTTGTGCATTAGGTTTAAGCCAATATCAACAAGATTATCCACTGAATCACCTATTCATTGATAATTTTGGTTCCTATATTTTCGCCATTGACTGCTTTAATGAGGTTTTCAGGTTCAAATCCATTGGTAATTACTGTTTCTAGGTTTGACCTTTTAATCATTTGAACAGCTGTTGTGTCGAAGAATTCATATGTTCCGGCCTTAACGTCTTTGCCGCTTAAAAATTCAAGAAGGGCTGTGGCGGTAATTTCCGGAACAAGTTCGGCATCATCAAACTTATTAGGGTCTTTTGTATACATTCCATCAACAGATGTTAAGTTGATGAGCTTGTCCGCCTGAATGTATTCTGCAAGTATTGCTGATACTGCATCGGTACTGTGTGCAGGTTCTGTTCCGCCCATGACAATGATTTTTCCGGTAGCTGAGAACTCTAAAGCTTCCTGGAAATTGTGGGGCACTCTTTGATAAGCTGCATCTCCAAGTGCTGAAAGCATCAGTTTTGCATTGATTCTGGTAACTTCAATTCCAATATCGTCACATTGTGCCTCTCCCGCACCCAAATCACGAACTACTCCAATATATTCTCTTGCAGGTTTTCCTCCACCTACAACAACATATAATTCATGTTCTTTGGATAAGTCCTTTAAAATGACGCTGTATTCTTGGAATTTTTTGCTGTCATATTCTTTAAGTAAAATTGATCCTCCAATTGCAACAACAATTTTCATATATTCACCTTATGTTATATTTTTCTTTAAAATATTATTTAAATTTTAATAAGATAAGCTTTTAAAATGTGTTAATTTAAAATGATTTGAAAAAATCTAAAAAAAGAAAAGGTTAGAGGATTATAAATCCTCTGAAGTTAATCCTTTGTATAGGAATCCTGCAATGACTGCACCGATTATTGGAGCTAAAATAAATACCCAAACCTGTTGTAAGGCTTGTCCACCAAGGAAAAGAGCTGGTGCCAAACTACGTGCAGGGTTTACAGAAGTACCTGTTAATGGAATGCCCATAATGTGTACAAATGCAAGTGTTAAACCGATTACGATACCTGCAACAGCACCATTTTCTGCCTTTTTAGTAACTCCAAGAACTGTGAATACAAATACAAAGGTTAAAATGATTTCAACGATTATTGCTCCTACTACATCAAGCCCTACACTTGATGCGGATCCAAATCCGTTTTGACCAAGTCCGGTTGCTGCATATCCTCCAAGCATTGGGGCGGAGTTGATGATTGCTGCCAATAGTGCAATACCGATAATTGCTCCGATACATTGGAATATGATATACATTACCAAGTCTTTTGAATCCATTCTTCCATCAATCCACATACCGATTGAAACGGCAGGGTTGATGTGGCATCCTGAAATGTCTCCGATAACATAAGCCATGGCTACAATTGATAAACCGAATGCCAATGCAATGCCGAGAGTGCCCAACATTGTTCCGGCTATGGCTGCACTTCCACAACCAAATAGAACAAGAACCATTGTTCCTATTAATTCTGCAATATACTTTCTCATAAATCTACCTCATTATTATTTTAAAATCTTCTTATACGCTTTAATAATAAATATGCCAAGAAAAGCACGAACAATATCAATATGAATGGGAATATGTGTAGTAATATTGAATCGTTGACTCTGTCAAAGTGATATTCGCTTTCAAAGCCCATATGGCTTACATCGGTATGGCTTTGTGTTATTTTTGCAAAGTTGTATACTAAGTCATAGTAGCTGATTTGTGCCCCTTCATATTCTATGGAATCCGGCGCCCTTCCGTTTTGATCCATGTACTCCCTGACTATTCCTCCCATCTTGAAATAGTCATAAACGGAGTATGTGTCTTTTGCCATAAAGGAAACTCCCATTGGGTTTTCCGGTTCGTCATAGGATTTTGGAATGTCCAATCCGTTTCCATTTAAGTATGAACTGGTTTGATATAAAAGTTGAGGAGCACTGTAATTACCATATGTTCCTTTCATTTCTTTATCGTCGCTTTTAATTAATTCCTGACTTGCCTTAGCCATCACTGATGGTTTGATTATATTGTGGGTAACCAATCCATCGCTTAATGTTTTTTCATTAGTTCCATGAGTGTTGATGATATCTACGATTTCCTGTGCGATTTGCTTGTTCATGTTTTCATCGTAATTGGATATGACACCATTATGAACATTATTTGGGAATTCTATTGCAGGCTGAACGTAAAATATTCCTGCATTTTTAAGGAAGGTTCCAGGGTCATGCATTCCTGCCAAAGATTCGTTTGAATAGTTATCATCCCAAGCTCTTCTTAAGAAATTTGTATGATTGTCTAAATCGTAATTTCCTATATTGACAAATACAATTTGTTTGTCAGAATTTACTGTTGAACTGGCTAATTGCAGATAATTTCCTGCATCCGAAGCAGCTAAATCGACACTCACGTCACTTGTCACTTCTATCGATCGCCATCCTTCTCCTGGTGCGGGAGATTGATTGTCAACAATAACCTGCAATTCTCCCCCACTCAATTCTTCAATATAGCTCTTTAATGAGTTTAATAGTTTTATGTCGCTGTCATGGTCTATAATATTATCGGATGTTATAAAAACGGTTTTTGCAGCACTGACATCCTGTATCACGGGAGATAATATTAGTATGGCCATAATCAGTATTGCTATTTCTTTTTTCATGTCTCTTTACCTTGATATTAAATATATATTTATATTTATTTCATCAATAAAATATTTTTCCCACTAATTTCAATATTGACTTTAAAACATTATTTTTCATTCTAAAAACAATTTTGCAGTCTTTAAACAGTTAGTTTTAAATATTAAACCATTTAATAGGTATTTTGAGGATTTAAAAAGATTATCTTTTATTTTAAGGTAAATTTTGCTTTGATTTAATAAATTATGATTTTGATAATTAAATTAAAATTAACCTGTGATCGGGCATTTTATTTGTTTGAAAATAATTTGTGATAGGTTGTTATTCAATAATTTTCCTACTTTTTGCGGGTTATTCTTAAATTTAATATTTAGATTGTCATTTTTAAGTCTTAACTGAGAAATAAAAAGGTTAATTGCTAGTTAATAGCTTTTTGTTAATTAATAGTATTTAGAATCGTCCTCAATTTAGGTGATTTAAAATGTTAAAAAATAATGGAAAGATGATTGTTGGAAGAAATTTCCTATTCGGTCTATGTGTTATTTGTTTAATGTTTACTGCATTCGGATTGTTTGTTGAAGAGTCATTTGCTGCAGACATAAATGAGACCGTAGATAAAATGGGATTGGAATCCAATGATATAAATGAACTAGAAAATTCTCAAAAAAATGATGTTTTGGAGGCGAATTCTCAAGATTCAAGTGAAGTTTTAGGCCAGCAACGTGTGCCTGATGGAAATATTTATGCAAGTATTCAATCTGCTATTAATGCTGCAAATCCTGGAGATACCATTTTACTGAATGGTTATTATTATTCAAAAGGCAGTGTCATTACTGTCAATAAACCGGTGACCATAACTTCAAATTCAATGGCTACGCTGGATGGAAAACATCTGTCTCAGGCAATTATTATAAGTAATGGCGGTGCGGGCACTGTAATTAAGAATGTTAAATTTATCAATGGTGAAGGAGAAACCGGATCAGGTATTTTGGTCAATGCAAAGAACGTAAGAATAGAAAATTGTATATTTGAAGATAATCACGCTCAACTTGGAGGTGCAGTTCAAACTGCATATGATTTGAATATCCCGTCAGGATTACTTATTGACAATTGTCAATTCAGAAGGAATTCAGCTTATTGTCCAAACTTTGAGTATTATTCCGCAGCTGCAGGATTGGCGATGTATGGTAAGGATTCAGAAGTTAAAAATTCAATTTTTGAGGATAACTGGGTAAGAGGAAAATACGCCTGTTATGGTGGGGCGATACAAGTCGGTTTGGATTTGCCCGGATCAAATGACAAGGTGACAAATTGCATCTTCAAGGGTAATCGAGCAATAAGCGAGGATCCGTCCCATGGCGGTGCCGGATGTATTCGTAGCGGAACTTCCTACACCAATTGTATCTTCATAAACAATTTTGCGGATGAAGGTGGAGCATTGACATTTCACGGGTCAGGTGAGATTAGAAATTGTACATTTATTAATAACACTGCTGGCGAATTTGGAGGTGCTCTGTCAACCGGATTTTTATATGACCATATGGAGCTGACAGTTTCCAATTGTAATTTTTATGGAAACAGCGCACCAAACGGCGGAGCCATTCAGGCGAACGGATTGAATATTGTGATTGATGATTCAATTTTTAAGGACAATCACGTGACTGAAAACGGTGGGGCAATCCATGCCAAAGCTGAGGACATAACTGTTAAGGATTCCACATTCAATTCGAACAAGGCCAATGTCGACGGAGGGGCAATTTATATTCAGGGCAAAAATACGGAAGTTATAAATTCCATATTTCTCGCTAATGAAGCGATTCCTGATGTCAGCAAATTGGATGACGGATTGGGAGGTGCCCTTTATATCAACAGTACAATGGTATTTGTGGAAGGTAATTCTTTCAAGCTGAATACTGCAAGAAACGGCAGCGCAATCTATTATGATAAGTCTGGCGACAAATTGACTTTAAAAAATAATGAACTGTTCCAGAATCAGGCATGGGTTTATCATTTGCCGATTGAAGCCAGGGATATCTATTATGGGGACAGTGAAAAAATTAAGGTTGTTCTCTATGGCGGAAACAATATCGGAGACTTTGATAATCTGGAAGTGTCCAATGCAATCTACAATGCCGCTAGAGATGTAAATATAGTGATTGACGGACAATACCCCTTGCATGGCGCTACAAATACTGGAGAACTATATCAGGACAGTCGTGAATATAGTATACCTGTCCTATTGACAGTTAAGCATGAAGACGGAACCGTAGTCTACAATGAAGTGGGCCGTACAACTTATCTGGGTGAAATCAATGTTGATTTGGACAATTTGAAGCCTGGAAAATATTATGTTTCAGCAAAGCATTATGAAGATAACTATTACAAGGCCATTGCAAATGCAACAACTTTCCTTGTCAATCCCAAAGTGGACAATGAAGTTAAAAAAACGGTTTCAAGGGATACTGTGAATTTTGAAGACACTGTGACATGGACAATAACAGTTACAAATCATGGTCCTAATGATTCAACCGACGTTAAGGTAGTTGATGTTTTGCCAAAAGGATTGATTTTAATCAATACCACTGACAATGGCAGATATGACCGTAAAACCGGAGTGTTGGCAATTGGCGATTTGAAGGCTGGCGAAACATTTACATTTCAGATGATTACAGTCGTTAACGCAACAGGAACAATAGTGAATAATGCTGATGTAAGTTCCCACGAATTCGATACAAATATGAATAACAATCATGCTGAAAAGAACATATTTGTATATCCTGCAAGCGATTTGGCAGTCGTTAAAAGCGTTTCAGATGCTTCTCCAAACTACAGGGACTATGTAACCTGGACAATAGAGATATCCAACAATGGCCCTGACACTGCTCACGATGTGGTAATGTATGATCTGCTTCCGAAATCCTTGATTTATGTCGATTGCGACAGGGATTATTCTCCAGCTTCAGGAATCTGGAATGTCGGAACTCTGGAAAAGGGCGAAAAGGTGACCCTCAAGATTCGATGCATCGTCAACGCCACAGGATTGATTGAAAATTTTGTTTGCGTCAATGCAACAGAGTTCGATTATGACGAGTCAAACAACAATGACAGCGAAAGGGTGTTTGTTAATCCTGCAAGCGATTTGGCTATCGTAAAAGCCGTCAATGCAAGCAATGTGGGCTATAACGATTTCGTAAAATGGACATTGACAGTTACAAATAGGGGTCCGGACATTGCCGAAAATGTCAGGGTTGTTGATTTTCTGCCTGACGGTTTTGAATATGTCGATTCCATCATGAGTAAAGGAGAGTGCATAGATGATATTTTCAACATAGGTCTGATGGAAGTCGGTGAAACTGTAACCATTGAAATAATTACCTTTGTGGACAGCACAGGAAACTTTACAAACTATGCAAATGTCACATCTGATAATTATGACTTTAATTTGACAAACAATGAGGATGACGAACCAATATCTGTCAATCCGGCATGTGATTTGTCCGTTACAAAATCCGTTAGTGAATCAAATCCTAAATTCAATGATATAATAACATGGGCAATTGAGGTCATAAACAACGGCCCTGATGTTGCCCATAATGTGACAATAAGCGATTTGCTTCCGGATTCACTTATTTGGATAGGTGATGATAGCGCAATGAAATATGATCCTTTAGCTGGAGTGCTCATTATTGACGAATTGGGCATTGGCAAATCATTTACCTTGAACATGGATTGCAGGGTTAACGCAACAGGTCTGATAGAGAATAATGTAAGCGTCAATGCCAGTGAATATGACTATGATTTGGACAACAACTTTGACAATGAAACAATTGATGTTGAACCGGCTGCAGACGTATCCGTCATCAAACTGGTAAACAATTCCTCTCCATATTACAATGATTTGGTAAAATGGACATTGGTCATTTCAAATAACTGGCCTGATAAGGCAACAGATGTTTATGTTGAAGACAGATTGCCTGATGGTATGATATTGGTCAGCTATAATGCAACAAAAGGATTTTATGATAATGGCATTTGGGCTATGTGCTGTTTAAACAGCGGTGATGTCGAAAAACTTGAAATAATCTGCAGGGTTAAAAGAACAGGCAAAATCATGAACATGGCAACAATCCACGCCAATGAATATGACTACAATGAAAGCAACAATAAGGATAACGAAAGCATAGATGTCCCATTGGCGGTTGACCTGCAGACAACAATCAAAGCCAACAACACTAATCCTATGTTCGGTGAAAATGTTAAATGGATGATCAGCGTCAAAAATAATGGTCCGGACGATGCGACCGGAGTATCCTTAGATGATATTCTGCCTGAAGGATTAATATTTGACGGATATAAGTCAAGCAGAGGAATTTATGATAATGATGTTTGGACTATTGGCTCATTGAATGTTGGAGACGTGGTTTATCTCAATATCACTACAATCTCAGATAAATTGGGTGAAATCATAAATGATGTCGAAGTCACTTCCCGCGAATATGACTGGAACATGAAAAACAATTATGCAGAGGACATGATTGACGTAAGGCCTATTGCGGATGTGGCAATCGAGAAGTTTGTGGATAATAATTATCCGAAATTTGGAGATGTTGTCAGATGGACATTAATCGTTTCCAACAACGGTCCGAATGTGGCCCATAATGTCGTTGTTCGTGATGTTCTTCCGAGCGGTTTGAAATTCATCAGTTCAAATGGGGACTATTCAAATAACGTCTGGAAAATTGCAAGTTTGAATGTTGGCGAGTCAAAATCACTTGAAATAGTCTGTAAGGTAACATCAACAGGCGATTTAAACAATGCTGCTGATGTTTGGGCATATGAGCTTGATTTAGATAAATCCAACAATCATGCACGTGAGTCAATTCATGTGGCTCCGGCAAGTGATCTGTCAATCACTAAAGTGGTATCCAAATATCATTACCGTGTCGGTGACGTGATCGAGTATGTCATTGAAGTGGTTAACAACGGTCCGGATACTGCACGAAATATAAAGGTAAGTGAAATATTGGATGATTTATTAAAATTGAAATCATTCAAAGCCACAAAAGGCAAGTTCAACACACATTCAAACATGTGGACCATCAAAAGTCTTGGTTATGGCGAATCAGCAAAACTGATTATCAGGGTTGTCGCAACAGGAACAGGCATTATCAAAAACACAGTCAAAGTGACCAGCGACACATTCGATTATGAAAAATCCAATAATAGGGATTATGTCATTGTCAATGTAACAGAAGAACCATCAAATGAACCTGATGCACGGGATAATTCCAATGATGACTTGCAAAGTGTTCTTGAGATGCATCCTACCTCAAATCCGATTTTGATGTTGATGTTTGCAATATTTTCACTTGCATTTTTAGGAAATGATATCTCAAAGAAAAACTAAATTAAAGTAGCACTTGTGCTACTATTTTCATTTTTTTTCAAACGGTTTTTCAAAATTTTTCATGTATTAAAATTATTGATTTCACGATTAATTATTTTACATGTTCATGAAAAAAACGGCTGAATAATTGTCCGTTTCTTTAAAATAATCAAAACCTTTATATAAAACTTCCAATAAATGTTTAATTAGATATTGATGTAATTATAACTTTTTTGAAAAGTTAGCAGTTAACTCAATATTATTAATTAATCAAAAGAGGTGTAATTATGGCTGAAGAAGAAAACTTTGAAGAAATTATCGAAGAAGACGACGAAAAATTACCTTTCGCTAAAGCTGAAGTTGTACGTTTGATGAAAGAAAATCTTGATGATGACAAGATGATTCGTGAAAGGGTTAAAGTTGAAATGAACATTTTCTTAGGAGAAGTATTAAAAAACGTATGTAAACAATTAAATGAATATCCATACACTACTATTGAATATGAAATGCTTAAAGAGTCAATTTACCCATACACCAACATTGAAAGAATCAATCAAGAAAAAGAAAGAATTTTATTACATTTAGAAGCTATTAAAGCAGATTGTAATGCATTAGCTATGGATGTTCAAAGAACTTTAAAATTAAAAGATGTTGCTGAAGAAGATACTTTTGCAAGCTTTTCAATAAATGAAGAAGAAGACGAAGAAGAATAAACTTCTTCTTTTTAATTTTCTTCAATATGACTAAAACCTGTTTTTAATTCACGTAATTCCTCTTCGGGAATTTCTAAAATCTCTACTTTTTCACTCACGACATTGCTCTGTCCGAATGGATCAAGGATAATAAGAGTTGCTGTGCCATTTCCATTTATCAGCTCTTGAATGCTATACAATGCTTTTTTTCCGTTAATTTGTGATTCCTCATCATCAAACAGATTCAATGCTTTTTTTACAGCGCTTTCGAAACGGGTAAGAACTCCTTCAACATTGGTCACATAGCCTTCAGATTTTGGACCAGGTTCCACCTTAACGCCGATTTCAGGTATAATGACTGTGGCGGACTGTGACCTGACCACTCTTACAGACAGGGTGCTCTTATTAATTTCAAGAACATATTTTGCAGGTTCATTCTGTTCCAGTGCAATAATGTCTGAGTGCTTAAACCCACATGCAGGGCATTGGATTGTTGTTTCCATTACTTTGCCGAAGTGAGGAATCTCTATTTCCTTCATGATGGATTTTGCAACGCCGTTTTTAGCACATGCGGGACATTTAATTATCATTTCGTTTATTGTTTCATCATTCATTTAAGACATATCCTTTATCAGTTAATTCCTTAATAATTTTATCTAGTTTTTCTTGATTGGAAGCGCAGATTACGGTTTTCCTATACTCGGATAATTTGTATAATTCAGTCAGGTATTCTTTTTTGCTTTTGTCTTCATTTATCTTTTCGATAAACTTTTCGGCAGATTCACTGTCTGAAACGGAAACGTTTCTAACCAGAGGTTCCTTAAATCCTTTGATGTTGTAGGTTATCTTTTCAATGCTTCCGCTGTTCTGATTAATTATGATGTCTATAACGTCTTCCAGCTCATCAACACTGTTTATCAGGTTTGCTGTTGTGCAGGATTTGTTTATTACAGACAGTATCTTTTCTAAGGTTTTGTCAATGGATTCTGTATTGATTATGTTGACATCATATTCCTGTGCTTGCTTTAACAGATGGTCATGGATTATTCTATTTTCCCTAAAGAAATCCAGCTGTTTTCCGCCTCTGTGTATTTGAACAGCCCTTTTTACAAATCGTTCCTTGTGGGATTCCTCATCGGAACTCAGGACGAAAAAGTAGATGTTTGCATACTCTTTAAACTGCTCAATGTCAATCAGTCCAGGGACCAAGTGAACCCCTTCAATAATGATGTCGTCGAAATCGGTGATTGCCCTTTGGATGACTTTTTCCAATGCCGGAATGACATATGATGCGTGGTCATCAAAACCTGCTGCCACCAAATCATCATAACTTGTGTATCTGCTTTTATTTCTAATGCTTTTATATGCATCATAGGATGAGCTGTGTAGGGCTGGCGCATATTCTTTACCAATTATTCCTCTGACCACTGCTCTTATGAAGTCACTTTCAATCAAATGCTTGATATTCAATGATTTTGCAAGTTCTGCTGCAATGGTTGATTTTCCAATCCCTGATGCACTTCCAATTAGTATAACATAAGGTTTTCTCATGTTAATGCTCTCCCAAAATTTTTTTTAATGATAATATAATATATGTGATTTTCACTTAAAAAACATTATACTTTATTAATGAAAAAAATTATAATTAATAGTAATAACATTTTTTTAAAAATTTTATCAAAAATTATGATGATAAATTGTGTGATTAGTTATAAGTTATAAATTATAGGATAGGGGTGAAGTTTTTGTATTCAGTAAAATCAGTAAAAGATATTCAGGATTTAAATCCGTTCATTGTCGTTGGTTGCGGAGGTGGAGGAGAAAAATTCTCCAATCTCGAAGGTATTGAGACCGTGGGATATATTGATGACAATGTTAAAAAGCAAGGAAAACAATTCTGTGGTAAAACAGTATCAGGCAGTTTGGAGGAATGTTTAAAGGGAGCTCCTGATGCCAAATCACTTGTTATAATGTTGCCTATTGGTGCTGAAGGTTCAGCATTAAAGTATGCCGTTCAGGCAATTGATGCAGGATTGAATGTTGTTACTTCATTTAGATCATTATCTATTGGTGAAAACTTATCTTTAAAGAAATTTGCTGATTCAAAAAATCTTGTTATTAAAGAAATAGGTCCTAGACTCGATGTTGTTGAAAAAATTGCTGGTATTGCCCCAACTAAATCATGTGAAGTTTTACCTAAGATATCCTATACTCCTAAAGCGCCGGTAATTTTTGTTGGAGGAACATCACAGGAATGCGGAAAAAGGACAACTACAAAAATGCTCGGTATAGCAAGTAAGGAAAGGGGATTGACCCCTGCAATTATTTCCACTGATGAAATGGGATTGGAAGAACCTACTGATTTTAACTTTAGAGCAGGAAGTCTGTCTGCTATGGACGTGCCATCAGCAGTGTTATGCTCTATTAAATATGTTGAGGAAACCAAAAAACCTGATATCATTTTTATTGAAGGCCAATCCAGTCTGACCGAAAATGGAAATCCTCATCCAAGGGGATTGTCTGCAGCTATCCTGATTGGTGCTGCTCCTGATGCGGTTATTGTAGGACACAGGCCTAATCATCCTTACAGGGAACCTAAAGGAATTGAAGAAGAAATTAAAGCTATTGAGGCAGTTGAGCCAACAAAAGTTGTTGGACTGTCAATCAATCTTAAAAATGCTAGTTTAGATATGTGTCCTGAATACTTTGAGGATACATACAACTTGCCTGCAGAAGATGTTTACAAGAATGGTGCTTCTAAACTGTTGGATGCAATATTTGAATATTTAGAGGAGTAGTTTAAATGAGTTTCACAGATGATTTGAAAAGAAGTTTGGGATTTGAAGAAACAGATTCAGGCGAGAATAATGTTAAAAATGAATTGTCAAACATTGTTGATTCAATTCGGGATGTTTTAAAACCAAAAGAAGATTCTAATGCACCGCAAGGACATCCTCAACAACAATATAGGCCAACTCCCAAAACACAGCAAGAGCCTACATCTCCTCATCCAAGGCCGACTCCGGTCTATGATGATTATGATGATGTTGTGATTATTCCGGAACAGTCATATTATGAGATCGTCTTAATCAGGCCAAAATCAATCGATGACATTAACTATGTTGTAGACCAGGTTCTTGGCGAGAAAAATCCTGTTATTGTGGATTTATCCTTTTTGGAAAGGGAAAGTGCTCTTAACTTTAAATTGGCTGCAGATAAAATTAATCAGATGAGATTAAATTATGGCGCTCAAGCGTTATTGCTTGCACGCTCTGATGATAAAAATTTAATTATCATATCTCCTAAAAAAGTTCAAGTGCTTAATAAGGGATAAGTAGAGCAATCTCTACTTTCTAACTATTTTTTTTTAAAAATATTGCATATCTAATCAGCACATAGACCACCAGAACCGTTGCTATCACTGTTTCAAAAATCAGAATGTTATTTAATAGTATATTTGAACTTATTTTTCCGACAATTCCTTTTGTGGCAAGCGCACTTATTACGAATGGAAATGTGAATGCTGAAAAACTCGGATAGAACTTCAGGTTCCTATAGCTTATGAGCTTATAAAATGAGAATATGTAGAATAGGCAGGCTATTGCATATAGGGCGAAAACGAATTCGCTTGAAATGTTTTGGGCGGAATTGAGATATCCAAAAATCAATATGCTGAACAATGCTGTGAAAATGCATGTTAACGGTTTGTTCGGGTCGGGAATCTGCTTATAGATGAATTCTCTATACAGTACTAATGGGGTGGATACCAACATGCCCATAAATCCGATAATGAAGAATATGAAGTCTATTTCCTGAAGGCCGTGAAAGTGTGCGGTTATGGATCCCATTGTTATTCCAACATAGACTATCCAGTAGCTTGGATAGACTGTTGAAATATCAAATTTCTGTATGATGAAATGGTAGGTAAAGTAGATTACCAGCAAAATATGAAGGGCAATTCCAATAATCCAAACAGCATATGCAAAACTTGGCATAAATGGTATGAGATATGTAGATAAAATCATCAAACTCATCGAAAAGGTACCTGAACTGCTGACAATGATGGGATTTTTAAAGTCCTCCCTGATGCTTTGGGGATAGAGAACAATTTTCAATATCATTAATATTAAAATAATTGTTCCTATTGTTCCAAAGGCATATCTGAAATAGGGATGGATGTCCTGAAGCAGATTGCCCAGAGATAGCGTTGCAAGAATTAATCCTGATATTGGTATGGGGAGGTTTTTGATGATGTTCATTTATATCCTGAAGAATTCCTTGGCATTTTTGCTTGAAACTTTTTCGATTTCGCTTTTTTTATAGCCTTGCCTTTCAAGTTCGCGAACGGTTTTTGGAACGGAAAGCGGATCTGAGGCTTTGTTGCTTATGTCGCTGTTCAACAGGAACCTGTCAAAGCCGTAGTCATCTAAAATGGAAATTGCCTCGAATTTGTCCATCTTTTGGGGCTGCACGGTCAGGCCCAACATGCATTCGCTGTCAATGGCATCGCCGATGACCTGTGGATTGATGTGGTCAATTACGGCCTGACTTTCGTCGATGTGTTGCGGAAGAATGTCTAAAATTACTTTAAGCACTTCCGCTTTGTTTTTTCTTGGTGTGTGGACAATTACCTTTGATTTGGTTTCATTTGCTATATCCAACTGCCTTTTAAATATGTCAATTTCATAATCTGTCAAATCCTCAAGGCCGATTTCTCCGATGGCGATTATTTGCTTTGATTCAATCCATTTGTATAACTGTTCAAAGATCTTTTCAGGATTGACATAGGAATTTGTAGGGTGGATTCCCAAGGCAACCTTCAACTCAAGTCCGTATTCTGCAGCTCTTTTTGTATCCAATTCAAGAATTCTATTCAAATGGTTCAATAGCACGATGTCTGCTGGTATCTTGTATGGGTAATAGCTGCAGGTTATTGCGCAGTCTATTCCTGCCAGGTACATTTCCCTAAAATCCTCTCCGCTTCTTGCATCGGCATGCATATGTGTATCTATCATTTTTATCCCTATGTGAATATTTAATTGATTATATTATATTTTTCATAATTTAAAAAAATATCTAAAATTCTTTTTATTATTAAAGTTTTAGCAAGTGCGATTTTTCATTTTTGTTCACTTAAAGAGATTTTATATTCTTGAGTAATAAAAAATAGTGTTGTAAGTAATACTACATAGGTGATTATCGTGAATGAAAATAAAAACTATTTGAAAAACTATGATTTTGTGTCCGAAGACGTTAAATTCGCAGCAAATTCCATTATAAGATTAAGAATATTGGCTGCATTGTTTGAAAAACCTCAGAATATGAAAAATTTGGCAGATCTGACCAGACTAAGCTACAGTTCTATTTCAAGTACAATCCATGGATTGGAGCTTAAAGATTTTGTATATCGTGAATCTAACAAATATTATCTCTCCAACTCTTTAAGGGTGATAATGAAGCACATTTTGGAACTTAAGGATGTTGTAAATTTGCTGAGCAGGTTTTTCAACATAATCGAGGGCCATGTGGTTCATATGATTCCTAAGAAATCTGTTGGCGAATTGCATATGCTTTGCAATTCAGACCTGCTGGAATCCGGCGGCATTGATGCATATAAGATTTATAATTTCATAGAGGATGCATTGGTTGATGCAAATGATGTACGTTGCATACTGCCGTTTTACCACCTCGATTTCAACAAGCAATTAAATTACTTGGTAAATAAAGGAAAACATGTTGAGATGATGGTTTCTCATGAGATATTTGAGATTTATGAGGAAAAATCAGAATCAAAATACCTTTCATCATTCAAATTAAAAAACAATTTCCTTTTGATTGTCACCGATAAGATGATGATTTTCGGTTTGTTTAAGGAAAACGGGCATTTTGATCAAAACAGATTGGTGACTTCCAGAAATGGCGATGCCATTGAATGGGCAAATAATCTGTTTAAAAACTTTAAAAAGAAAAATAAATGAGTGTAAACTCATTTATAATATTTTTCAAGGTAATCCTTTAAATCGGCAATAGGTATTCTTTCCTGAGCTTCACTGTCTCTGTCCCTTACAGTAACCTGATTGTCTTCTAAGGTATCAAAATCTACTGTGACTGCAAGAGGAACTCCAATTTCATCAGCTCTTGCGTATCTTTTACCAATTGTTCCGGTAGCATCATATTCAACAGTGAAACCTGCCATCCTTAAGGTTTCTGTTAATTCCTGAGCTATTTCACGAGGACCTTCCTTGTTTACAAGAGGGAATATTCCCAATTGGACCGGAGCCACTGACTTGTCAAATTGGAAGTAGTCCTTTTCATCAGTTTCGGTAAATGAATGCAATAAGACTGAATAGGTTATACGGTCAATACCGAATGACGGTTCGATAACATGGGGAACGATTTTTTCTCCGGTTATCTCCTCTTCAACGTCCTCAAAGATAAGCAGGTCTTCTGTAACCTCATAGACCTTATCCAATTCCACGGTGAACTTGCCGTCATTTTCAAGGGCTTGCTTGATTTCGTCCACATCGGCCTCTTCAATGACCTGTTTAACTTTTGGTGAATCCCCTTTAAATATCGGTCCAAATTTGGATAAGTTAGGTTTAACAATGGTTTTTTGGACTTTTTTAGGTTCATCGTATTCCACAAATACGTTCAATTCATCATTACTGAATTCTGAGTGTGAAGAGAGGTCATAATCTCCCCTATCTGCAATTCCGATGATTTCAACCCAACCGTATTTGTCGGTCAGGACTTCAACGTCCCAGCAGTCAAGCGCATAGTGGGCCATTTCTCCTTTCAGATGTTGTCTGAATCTTAACACGTCTTCCGGAATTCCGATTTCAGTCAGGAATTTGCGTGCCAGGTATAATTGGTAAATCAACATTTCATTGGCAACAATTCCTTTATCCAATGCTTCTTTTGCGGTTATTTCCAAAGGCTCCAGATTCTTTTCCTGCACTTCCTGTGAATTTAGGCGCAGAACCACATCTTCAATCTGTGAGAATTTAGGATGGGTCTTGTCTTTAGGGTTTAAAAAGATTTCAGCCTCTGCCTGTGTGAATTCCCTGAGCCTGATTACTCCTTGTCTTGGTGAAATCTCATTTCTGTATGCTTTTCCAAGCTGCACTGCACCGAATGGCAATTTTCCTCTGAAAAATCTTTCCAGACGTTTGAATAAGATGAAAATTCCCTGTGCTGTTTCAGGCCTCATGTAACCTACTTTGTCCCCTTTGGCACCGATTTCGGTTTTAAACATTAAATTGTAATTCCATATGTTGGACAATTTGCCTCCGCACTCAGGACAGACTATGTTATTGTCAGCTACGATTTGGTCAAGCTCCTCGTTTTCAAGGCTTTCCACATCTTCACCGATTACCTCTTCAATGATGTGGTCTGCTCTGAACACTTCTCCACATTCTTCACATTTACACATCGGATCGGTGAAGTTATCGACGTGTCCTGATGCCTTTAAAACTTCTTTCGGCATTACTGTAGGGCCTTCGATTTCATAAAATCCCTCTCCTGAAACGTATTGCCTTCTCCATTTTTGCATGATGTTGTTCTTTAGGCTTGCTCCAAGGGGTCCGTAATCGGTAAATCCGGACACTCCTGAATATATCTCAAAAGACGGCCATAAAAATCCTCTCTTTGCACTGACGTTAGACATTTTATCATGATTCATAAATATTAACTCCTATTATTTTTTCAATTCGTAATCTTGTTTAATTCTACTGCTTTCAGGGCGTGTCTGGCCCATGTATTTACTATTCCTTTCCGGGTGTCCATAAGGCAATTCGGATGGTGTTGTCATTGTTTCAAAAACAATCTGGCATACCCTTTGGCCAGGGTATAACGCTACCGGCATGGCGCCGATGTTGGATATCTCCAGGGTGATTTTCCCTTCAAATCCAGGGTCAATAAAGCCTGCGGTTACATGCATTGTAACACCCAATCTGCCCATACTTGAACGGCCTTCCACTCTTGCAACAAGGTCATCAGGCACTTTAACGTACTCCAATGTGGTGGCAAGGGCAAATTCGTTTGGATGAATTATGAATGCTTCGCCTTCAGGCACAATCATCGATTCCATATATGATGCAATATCCTCTTCATCTTCGGGATCGATATATGGTTTTCTAATCACTTTGAATACTTTAAATTCATCCCCTAATCTCATATCAACAGAAGATGGCTGTATCTGTTTTTCATCTTGAAGGGGTTCAAATCCAATTTTACCTTCTTTCAAATATTCTTTTATAGTCTTATCGCTTAAAATTGCCATATTTTCACACAAGTAATTCAATAAATATTATTCTCTTATTTCAAGTAAGTTGTCCATTCTATTGATGACATTGTCAATGGTTTCATCGGTATAGTCGATTGTAATGGCTCCAAATTTGCATACATTTGTACAGAGGCCGCAACCTTTACAGATGTCATAATCAATTGATATCTTATCATCTTTCAGGCTTATGGCCTGGAACATGCAAACTTCATCCAAACATTTCTTGCATAATCGGCATTTGTCCTCATGAAGTTTTACCTCGACGCCGTCAAGCTTTTCCAATTTGTCGCTGATGTCTGAATCCAAATTAGGATAGACTTTCCACAGACAGCAGCAAGGGCAGCAATGACAAATGGTCAGCAATCCTTTTCCGGGATGAACGTTCATCCATACGGTATCAATCTTATTTCTGCCTATGATATGGCTTAAACCTGCGGCATCTGCCTCATCGACATGGGCCAATGCCTCTTCAACTGTGGCAGTGTGGCCGATGTGCCTTGGAATCTTTCGGGTTGTTGGTCCGAGGAAAATGCAGCCGATGTCCTGAGGATAGTCTTTGCAGTTGTTGGATGACCTGCACAGGCAGGAATTCATGATTACAATATCGTCGCTGCGTTTAATTACTTCTTTTATAACGTCAGTCGGCAGGAATTCGGAACCTTCGGACTCTATTTTCTGATTAATGTTGATAGTGTTTGGTACAACAACGATTTCATCGTCTTCAAACAGCATTTTATCAATGACTTTTTTGTAGATTTTTGATTTTTTGGTAATCTCAGCTATCCAAAATCTCCAGTTGAAGATATATTTGAGAGTGAATATGCTAATGTCTACAAATCTAGGTCGTCTCATTGTTCACCAATCTTGTTTTTCAATCTTCTTAATATCCCTTTAAGGGTATGTATTTCTCGTCCTGTAATGAATGCCCTTGAAACAATGTTGTTGAATGTTTTAAGTCCATTCCTTTTTTTATGGTCCGGGATGTCCAAGCAGTCAATCAGCTCTTCCATGTCCTTGACCAGATATTTTTTTTCCAAATCTCCGCTTTCGTTAAGGCCTTCAACTCCATAATCATGCTTGTTTTTAAACAGTTCATAGAATATGATTGCCGCTGCATGGGATATGTTCATGATGGGATAAGTGGGGTCGGTTGGAATTGATACGCAAATGTCACAATCTCCAATTTCCTTATTTGAAAGCCCATCACCTTCCCTTCCAAATAGTATTGCTATCTTATTTGAAACGTTCATTGATTTTCCAAGCTCTTCCGGCCTTATGGGAATTCTCGATAGATTATAACTTCCCCCAGCCATTCCGGTTGAAGCGACTTTAAAATCAATTCTTTGTGACTGATAAAAGTCATCCAGGCTTGGATAAATCTTTGCATTTTCAACAATGTATTTTCCGTGTGTTGCCTGATAGTATGCTTCGTTTGTCAATGTCGGAGGATTGATTAAAACCAAATTCTTCAATCCAAAGTTGGCCATTGTTCTTGCAAGAAAACCTATGTTTCCAGGAGTTTCGCACTCGACAAAAACAATATAAATGTTCTCCTTAAAAAGGCTAATTTTTTCATCTTCCTTTTCTCTTATGAGCTTTGCACGTGCACTGCCTCTGGATTGGCTTCTGGGTTTTGATTTTTTTGTTGAAGTTGACTTTTTCTCGGTTTTGCTTTCCTCTTTATTTTCAGGTGAAGACATTGTTGTAGTTTCAACCACTTTCTCTTCACTTACTGCAGCATCTCCTATTTTAATCAACTCCAATCTCAATTATTCATAAGCTTTATCCAATAACTCAAGTATATGCATTGTTTTGACATCTTCACAACCGATGTCATCCAATCCGTCCTGCAGGTTCAACTTACAGAATGGACAGATTGTAACTACCGCATCGGCACCTGTGTCCTTAATCATTTCAGCTTTTGATCTTGATAAATCCATTGCTATATCAGGTTTTCCGGATTTGATTCCGCCACCTGCGCCACAGCATTGGCAAGGATATTTCATCTCCTCAAGTTCGACACCGGGAATCATTTCAATGATTTCTCTTGGCTGGTCTTTAATGCCCTGGCCTCTTCCCAGGTGGCAAGGGTCATGGTATGTGACTTTCATGTCCAGTTCCTTCAATTTGGATGCATCGAGCTTATCGACTAAAAACTCGCTGATGTCCATCACATTCAATTGTGAGCCAAATTCGGGATGATTATTTTTTAATGTTGCTCCGCAGCCTGAGCATATTGTAATGACAGTGTCATAATCCTTAAAGACTTCCTTGTTTTTATCAACAAGATCCTGAACTATATCGGTTTGACCGGTTCTTAAAAGAGGTGATCCGCAGCATACCTGTCCTTCAGGCACATCAATGTCAATGCCGTTTTCCTTAAGGATCTTAACAAGCTTATGGCCGGTTTCAGGGAATTTGTAATCGACCATGCACCCTGTGAAGAATGCGATTTTTGAACCGGTTTCGTTTTCGGCCTCTTCGATAAATGATTTTTTGTCTGTTGTAACTGACCTTCCGCTTTTCAGGATGTTTTCCTTGAATGCAACATGCTCCGGAAGCGGTCCTGAACCGTTTGCAACTGCAATTGCCCTCATTTTTTCGATTGCATCTCCGAATGTGTTGATGTTTTTAGGACATACTGCCAGACATTTGCCGCAGCTGGTACAGTTGTACAGTCCGTCATCCAATGCTTCCTTTAATCTGTCAAATTGATCTCTAGGGTCTGCATCAAATTTTCTGATGTATCTCATGAGATATGGTCCGCCAAACTCTTCTGTTGCAATGTTGACGACAGGGCATGTTGAATAGCAGGAATAGCATTCAATGCAACTTCTGACCTTTTTGGTTTCGGCCGAATCCTGCTTGGTAATGCTGTTGTCCAATTCTTCGCATTTATGGTCACAGTGAATGGATAATTCCAAATCCTTGACTTTAGCTTCAATGCTTGACTTGTCAACGATCAAATCCTTAATCACAGGGAAATTAAGAGGTTCTATAATTGCACCATCGCTAATTTCTTTTTGACAGGCCAGAGCTCCGTTTCCATTAAAAAGTATTCCGCAAGATCCGCATTGTCCCGCTCTGCATGAACTTTGAAAACTGATGTCTGCATCATATTTGTCATTAATGACTTGAAGAGCATCCAGAACTTTCATGTGGGGTGTCTTTTCGATTTCATAGCACTCCAAATGTGGTTCCGTGTCAGTTTCACTGTCGAATCTTGAAACATAAACCTTAATCATTTTATCCCTCTAAAGCTTGTTAGTTTATAAATTATTATAATATAATATTTGTGTCTTATCGAATATATTATACTTACTATTTTTGAAAAAATCAAATCAGTTTTCCTTTTGTCGGATGGTTATTACATAAATGTTTTTAATCATTCAACCCAAATATTACCATATGTCAAACATTGACCGGTTTAGATTTGAAAACAAGGATTCCGATTTTCCATTCTACAACAACAATCCCCGCATTCCTAAATGGGGTTGGATTGTTTTGTTATTTGCAATGATTATGGGATTAATTTTATCCATTAGTTCCAATCTTATAGTCCTTATTTTAGCATGTGCAGTGATTATCGTTCCCGTATTATACTTTTTGAAATGGGATTATACTGCAATATTTAAAAAACTTTCCGCTAAGGATGTCGCTCTTGCGTTAGCTCTTTTTGCAGGATATATAGTGTATGCCATTGCAATGGATTTTGTTTTAGGACATTTCGGTATAGTCGGAGGAAACCTTATGGGAGACCAACCCACATGGATGGACGTTCCCCCATTGTTCTTCTCATTGATGGTTGAAGAGTTTCTTAAGTTCATCCCGTTCATGTTCTTTTTGAGGGTGGCATTTAAATTTTCGAATAATCGTAAGTTATCAGTGATTGTATCGATGGCATTGGTAATGCTGTTCTTTGCATCTTTGCATGCATATAACTTGAACATGCTTGTGTATGCAATTTTCATACAGGGTTTAGGTTCAATATTTGAGTTTATCGGATATATAAAGACCAAGAATATTTTAGTTTCCTATATAACTCATGTGGCCACCGATGTATTCGGTTATGCCATGGTTTTAATGGGATTTTAATTTGAATTCTCTGATTGAGGATTCAACTTTGTTTTTTTTTGAAAAATACTTATACTTTGAATTATTATATTATATATGTATTAACGATAATATTTGAGGAAATCATAATGAATTTAAAAGAATTAGTTACAGGAGAATCAGGTGAAAAACAGTTTTTGCTTGGAAATGAAGCTGCCGTTAGAGGAGTGATAGAGGCAGGAGTTTCCATTGCAGCTACATATCCTGGAACTCCTTCATCAGAAATTGGAAATGTATTGTCAGTATTGGCCAAGGACGCCAATATTTATTTTGAGTTTTCCACCAATGAAAAAGTTGCCATGGAGGTTGCGGCCACCGCAGCTGCTTCAGGATTGAGGTCATTTACTTTCATGAAGCATGTCGGCATGAATGTTGCAGCAGACTCATTCATGACTACCGCTTACTCAGGGGTAACCGGTGGAATGGTGATTTTAGTAGCAGATGATCCTTCACTCTTTTCATCTCAAAACGAACAGGACACACGTAACTATGCAAGAATCGCTAACGTTCCTATTTTGGAGCCGTCAAACTGTCAGGAAGTAAAGGACATGGTCAAATATGCATTCGATTTGTCCGAACAGTTTGGAATTCCTGTAATTGTCAGGACAACCACACGTGTTTCCCACATGAGGGGAGTAGTTGAATTTGGAGATGTAAATGACAACTCATCAAACAATGATAATCACTGGAAGAGAGGTCACTTCAAAAAGGACCCTTCAAAATATGTTCCTGTTCCTGCATTTGCAGGGGACATGCATATCAGATTATGGGATAAAATCAATGAAATCGAAGGAATATCTGCAAAAAGTGAATTCAACCGTGAAATCGATTTTAGTGATGAAAAATCCTATGGGTTGATTGCTTCAAGCAGTGCATATAACTATGCTCATGACGTTGTAAAATTCAATGATTTGGATGTCAATATCCTGAAATTGGGATTTTCCTATCCTTTCCCACAGGACAAGGTTGTGGAATTCATAGATGATTTGGATGAGGTATTTGTAGTTGAGGAAGTCGATCCGATTATCGAAAGGGATGTGCTTGCTGCAATCGGTGCCAAAAACCTTGATGTCATTGTTCACGGTAAACTGGATGGAACATTCCCTCTCTACCATGAATTCAATTCAGACATTGTTGCACAAGGTTTGGATAAGGTTCTAAACTTCGATGAAAAGACAGCAGTCAGTTATTCTTTAGGCTTGGAGGAACTGCAGGAAAATATCCCTTCAAGAGCTCCTGTATTGTGTGCGGGATGTCCTCACAGGGCAATGTATTATGGAATCAACCTTGCAATTGAAGAGTTGGGCCTAAAACCTGAAGACGTTATTTTCGCATCAGACATTGGATGTTACACATTAGGAATCAATCCTCCATACAATGCCGCTGATTACCTGTTGTCAATGGGTTCAAGCGTAGGGGACGGTTGCGGATTTTCAGTTTCAACCGACCAGAAGGTGGCAAGCTTCATTGGAGACTCCACATTTTTCCACAGTGGCGTTTCACCTCTAATCAATGCGGTTCACAACAAGCACAACTTTGTTCTGACAGTTCTTGACAACAGGATTACCGCAATGACCGGAGGCCAGCCTAACCCTGGAATTCCTGTTGACGGAATGGGAGATGAGGCTCCTGAGGTTTCAATCCGTAAACTTGCATTGGCTTGCGGATGCGATTATGTTCGTGTAATCAATCCATTCAATCTGGAACAGGTTGTAAAAACTTATAAAGAGGCATTTGAAAGAAACGATACTGCAGTAATCATATCAAAAGCTCCATGTACATTAATTAAAGGCTTGACTAAAAAGCC
This sequence comes from Methanobrevibacter sp. UBA212, assembly GCF_905233225.1. Lineage (NCBI taxonomy): Archaea > Methanobacteriati > Methanobacteriota > Methanobacteria > Methanobacteriales > Methanobacteriaceae > Methanobrevibacter > Methanobrevibacter sp. UBA212. The sequence goes on along the minus strand of NZ_CAJODJ010000016.1, from coordinate 35,053 downwards.
GCCGGTCAATTTTGTTGAAGGCAACTGCAACTACTGTGACAAGTGTGTAAGCGAACTTGCATGTCCTGCCATCTCCAAAGTTGATGGAAAAATTACAATCGACAAAGCACAGTGTGACGGATGTAACGTGTGTATACAGGTCTGTAAGTATGGCGCTTTAGAGGCAGGTAGGTGATAATATGGATAATCATTATTGTATTTATATTTGCGGTGTAGGAGGTCAGGGAATCATCAAGACCTCAACAATCATCGGTGAAGCCGCAATGAACCAAGGCTTGGACGTGGTCATGAGTGAGATTCATGGAATGTCTCAAAGGGGAGGTTCCGTTTCAACAGAGCTTAAAATCGGAGGATACAACTCATCAATCATACCCAATCAGGCGGCAGACATGCTGCTTTCCTTTGAACCTGTTGAAACAATAAGAGGACTTGATAAGGTAAACTCAGAAACTAAAATAGTTTACAATACTCATCCGATTATTCCATCTTCAACAGACAAGGAATATCCAAGTGTTGACGGCATAACAAAAACATTAAAAGAAAACTTTAAGCATGTGCTTCCAATTGACGGGACCAGATTGGCTATTGAGGCCGGAAGTGTTTTATCATTAAACATGGTTCTTTTAGGAGCGGTCACTGCGGATGACAAGTTTCCACTTACAAAAGAATCTGTCATTGAAGCAATGAAGAATAACTTGAAACCTAAATTCCATGAAATGAATTTAAAGGCAATTGAAAGTGGGTATGAATCCATCAAAGGTTAAATTTTAAATAGTATTTATACTATACTATTAAGTATATAAACAGTTGTGGTATTATGGCTTACAGAATTGACAATGCTATTGTAAAAAAAGATAGGGACGGTAGAATAACATTAATTGATCCAGAAAACGTTTTCAAAGATGAAGATGCATTCATTGCAATTAAAAGTGATGATTTAATCACAATCCAGCTTTTAATCAATGGTATCTTAAGTAATGACTTCCAGAACTGGAGAGAATTGGGAACCATTCCTGAAAACGAACCATTAAAAAGCCTTTTCGTACGTTTAGGTTATTCAAAAGAAGATATATCTAAATTATTAAAAGAATTTTAGATATTCTTTTTTAACTATTTTTTTTAAAAAATAAGTTGTAGAAAAGAAGTTAATCTTTTCTATAAATCTTTTATGTCTTCCGCATCCAGTATTTTGATGTTGCTTTCATTTAAGGCATCAACAGCTTTTTCCATATTTTCCAGTCTCATAACAACAATTGCCTCATCGGTCTTGCTGCTAACGAAAGCGTATAAATATTCCAGATTAATGCCTTTTTCATCGAAAACAGCCAAAGTTGAATTCAATCCGTTAGGTTCATCAGGCACTGCCAAAATGATGACTTCATTTTCTTTTACGATAAATCCGTCTTTTTCAAGAGCAGCTATTGCCTTTTCATTATCAGATACAATTAATCTTAAAATTCCGTATTTTGTTGTATCTGCTATTGATAATGCTTTGCTAATGTGTCAATAGCTTTTTTAATTCTTCCTTCTTTGTTTTCGACAAAAATTGATACTTGTTTAACTGCCATTTTATCACCTATTCAAAATTCCTTTCATCAATTACACGAACAGCTTTACCTTCACTTCTTGGAAGTGATTCCGGTTCGACAATACTTACGTCCACTCTAAGTCCTGTTTCTGATCTGATGGATGCTTGTATTTGTTTTTCCACTCTTTCCATCTCTTTCATTTCATCTGAGAACAATTCTTTTGTAGCTTCAACCTTAACCTCCACTTCATCTAAAATATCCGGTCTTGTTACATGAATCATGTAGTTAGGGCTTGCTCCTGACACTTTAAGCAATGCCTTTTCGATTTGTGATGGGAAAACCATGACTCCTTTGATTTTCAGCATGTCATCGCTTCTGCCGGTGATTCTTGTCATTCTGACGGTTGTTCTGCCGCAGTCGCATTTGTCTCCAATAATGGAAGTTAAATCTTTGGTTCTGAATCTTAGGATAGGCATTCCGGTTTTGGTTAGGGAAGTCAATACCAATTCTCCCTTTTCACCGTAATCCAAAGTTTCACCAGTTTCCGGATTTATGATTTCCGGATAGAAATGGTCGTCCTGGATATGCATTCCGTTTTGGAAATCGCATTCCTGAGCGACACCAGGTCCCATGACTTCTGTTAAACCATAGATGTTGTGGGTTTTGATTCCAAGGGATTCTTCAATCCTTTTTCTCATTTCATTGGTCCACATTTCAGCTCCATGGATTCCTATTTTTAAATTAATGTCTTCTAGGGAGATGCCTGCCTTTTCCCTGGATTCTCCGAGATACATTGCATAAGATGGGGTGCATGTCAGGATTTCGCTTTGGAAGTCAACCATTGTGTCAAGTTGTCTTTGGGTGTTTCCAGCAGATATTGGGATTGTAATCGCTCCCATTCTGTTTCCACCGTGGTGGATACCGAATCCTCCTGTGAATAACCCGTATCCGTATGCATTCTGGATAATATAATCTTTTTCGGCACCGGCCATTTTAAGTCCACGTGCAATGCATTCTCCCCAAATGTCCAAGTCATTTTGAGTGTATGCGGTAACTGTTGGTTTTCCGGTTGTTCCGGAAGATGCATGAACTTCCACAATTTCTTCACGAGGAACTGCAAGCAATCCTAAAGGATAGGCTTGCCTCAAATCACTTTTGGTTGTAAATGGAATTTTTTCGATGTCTTTCAATGTTTTTATGTCTTCCGGTTTCAATCCGATTTCATCGAATCGTTTTTTATAAAACTCTACATTTTCATATGCGAGCTTTACAGTCTTCTGCAGTCTTTCTAGTTGTATTTTTTCTTTTTCTTCTTTTTCCATACATTCGGCTTTTTCATCCCAAAACATGATATCCCTATTTGATTAAGTTTTTTAATGTGTTTAATTATGAAACTTATTCAATATATAATTTTACTCAACTGTTTAATTTTCCGATTTCAATTTTAATTAATTTTTAACGAGGTCAACTAAATATTGATTTATGCTCGTCAAATTATAAATCAACATCAATTTTTACTTTATTTCGTCTGCCAAGTATTTATACTAGTTTATTGTAAGCTTTACTTGGTGATTAATTTGAATTTAGAAATTGAAAAGGCAAAAAACGAATTTGATGATAAAAATTATGAAAGGGCATTGGAAATATTGGATAGCCTTGAAGTTGAAGGGGAGTATCATAAGCTTGCTGTCATGATTAGAATTGCCAGTTTGATGGCATTGAAGCGTTATGATGACTCTTTGAGTGTAATTGATTCAAATATTGAAAAATTTCCATATAGTGATTTTCTATGGTCCCGAAGGGTCGAGTGCCATTATTTCAATGGGGATGAGGAGAATGCTGTCAAATCCCTGGAGGAACTTGAACGCATTGTCAATAAGGATGAAAAGCATGCCCTGGTTTTTCTTGCTGAGGAGTTTGAACTGCTCGACAATCATGAAAAGGCCTTGAAGTATTGTGATATGGCATTGGAGATTGACGAAGATTTTGAGGATGCCGTTCGCCAAAAGGCAATGATTGCAAGTTCCCTTAAAGATCGTGATATGATGAGCGACTGTGCAGACAGGCTTTTAAAGCTTTATGACGATGACATCTATAAGGTGATGATTCCATTCATGCTTAAATTGTTTTCTGGAAGGTATAAGGATTGTTTGGATATAGTTAACGGGGTCAACGTATTGGACGATTCGCAGGATGAGATGTTTAAGGGAGCAATCTATAAGTCAATGGTTGAGGATTTGAACATAGAAATCAGGACTTCTGCACCGATTGAGATGACAGTTGATGAGGTTTTGGACCTTTTCTTCAGGTATCATTATGATGGAATCAAGCATGGCGAAATTAATGGTGCAAGGTATTTGATTGTCAAACGCAAATAATGTACAAAAAAGTACATCAATGTATTTTAGTAAGCTTTATAAACATTAAACATAATAAATTAAAGTGGGTATTAAGTTATTTAATATTTTTTAGAGGTAATTAATTATGGACGTAATGATTTTAACAATAGTGTTTATAATCTACATATTCGCGCTGGTTTTTGTAGGTTATTACGCATACAAAAAGACTAATTCCTCTGAAGACTTCATGATCGCTGGTAAAGATACACATCCATTCATCATGGCAATGAGTTATGGAGCTACTTTTATTTCGACAGCAGCTATTGTTGGTTTTGGAGGGGTTGCTAGTGAATATGGTATGAGTGTTTTATGGTTGGCATTCTTAAACATTATCATTGGTGTATTTATCGCATTTGTATTTTTAGGAAAAAGAACACGTAGAATGGGGCATGCTTTGGATTCCCTGACATTCCCTGAGTTTTTGGGAAAACGTTTCGACTCAAAATTCATCCATTACTTCTCAGGATTGATAATCTTCTGTGCAATGCCTTTATATGCGGCAGTTGTATTGATCGGTGCTGCAAGATTTCTGGAATCTTCCTTGATGATTAATTTCAGTATCGCATTGATGATTCTATCAATCATTATCACATTCTATGTGCTGTTCGGTGGAATCCGTGGTGTAATGTATACTGACGCACTTCAGGGAACCATCATGGTAGTTGCAATGGTATTCCTTTTAGTATTTGTCTACTGGCTGCTTGGAGGAGTCAGCACAGCAAACACCGCATTGACAAACATGGTTAATCTGTATCCTGCCGATGCGCTTGCAACGGGAGGTACGGGCTGGACGGCCTTCCCAGAGTTTGGAACACCATTCTGGTGGTCACTTGTATCATCTACATTAATCGGTGTAGGTATCGGTGTTTTAGCACAGCCTTCACTTATCGTAAGGTTCATGACAGTTAAATCCGACAAGGAACTGAACAGATCAGTTTTGATTGGAGGAATATTCATTGCAATCATGCCGACAACCGCATATATCGTAGGATCCCTTTCAAACGTATACTTCTTTGACAAGCTGGGCAAAATCGCTGTTGATGTGGTTGGAGGAAACATCGATAAGGTCATTCCGACTTTCATCACAATGGCGCTTCCGGAATGGTTCGTGTACATTTTCCTTCTGTCCCTGATTGCGGCTGCGATGTCAACAATATCCTCACAACTGCACACTCAGGGAACCGCATTCGGTGTGGATATCTACGGAACAATAAGGAAAAAGACCAAACAGAAACTCGACCAGGTAAGCATCTCAAGGGTAGGTATCCTTATAGCCATTATTCTTGCATTGGTAATGGCATACGCACTTCCTGGAAGTGTGGTTGCACTCGGTACAAGTCTCTTCTTTGAAATCTGTGCAGCAGCATTCCTGCCTGTATTTTTAGGAGCGCTTTACTGGAGAGGAATCACAAGGCCTGGAGCGATTGCGGGAATAGTTTCCGGAACATTCGTCAGTCTGTTCTGGTTGACATTCGTATTCAAGAAAACCGCAGTGGGTCTTGGAATATGTAAATTCTTATTAGGTGTGGAAACACTGCTTCCGGCAGCACCATGGCCATTCATTGACGTGATGCTGATAGCGGTGCCAGTTTCTGCAATATTTACAATAGTAGTAAGTTTACTTACCAAACCTCCTGCACAGGAGGTCGTTGATAAGGCATTTGAAAACATAGGTTCAAAAGGGAGTGATGCATAATGGGAATTTTAGGAATTGAAGACCCATGGATTTGGGGAGTATACCTTGGAATTATCCTGTCCACACTTCTATGTGTTGGCTATGGTATTGTAAACTGGAACAAGGGGGATTAAGTTCTCCTACCTTATCTTTTTTTATATAATTAATTACAAATTCATTAACGATGAACGCTGATGAATCCGATAGAATTTTTACCAAATCATTTTTCCTGATATTTGGAGCGCTACTTTTTACTGCTCTTGTGATGTATGCGCTGATGTCGACGGTGACAGAATACGCAACAACAATGGGCTCAACTGCAACAATTGCAGGACTGGTTTCCGGAATATACATTTTTGGAGGACTGTGCTCAAGGATATATTCAGGCGATGCGCTGGAGCGAATAGGCTGGCGAAAGATAGCGCTTGTTTTCATGGGAATCCATTTTCTGGCTTGTTTACTGTATTTTATTGTAGATAACATAACCTTACTCATAATTGTCAGATTCCTACACGGTATAGGTTTCGGGGCGTCAGCCAATGCGATAGTGACAATAGCAACGGCAATATTGCCTAAAGGGAGATTTTCCGAAGCCTTTGGATATTTTATGCTTGGAACAACAATAGCTGTGGGTCTTGGACCATTCATCGGAGGATTCCTGTATGATTCATTCGGATCTGTGGGATGCTTTGCGGCAGCTTCTGCCTTCTCGTTTCTGGCTTTGATATTCATAATTCTCATTGATGTCGATAAATACGACACAAAGGATAACACTTCCGGTGATAAGTCATATTCCGGAATTGAAAAGGTAATAGAGTTCAGTGCCGTGCCGGTTTCACTTTTCACTGCTCTCACAAGTCTCGGTTATGTGTCAATACTTTCATTTTACAGGCTGTATGCAGTTGAGGTTAACTTGACTGGGGTATTTTCATGGTTTTTTATCATATACTCAATCTGTCTTGTTGCCACACGGCCGCTTGCCGGCAGAATCCAGGACAATGGAGGAGACAGGATTGTTTGTGTGGTTGGAATCATTGCCCAGTCAATAGGTCTGATGCTGATTGCACTTTACCCGTCAAACGTCACGGTTATAATCTGTGCAATATGTGCTGCTCTGGGATTCGGAACACTTAATTCGGCCAGTACCGCAATCATAACCAGAAAGGTATCAGAACACCGCCGGTCATATGCAATATCCACATTTTTCATATTCTGTGATGCGACAATGGGCTTTGGACCTGCACTTCTTGGTTCATTCGTATCAGTGGCTACAGGATATGCTCCGGTCTATTTCATATCCTCGATAATTACCCTTTTGGCTTTGCCGATTTGTTTGTACTCCTTGAAATCGTAATTTAATATATAAATGGAACGTATCTTAGGATACAAATCATACGTAATTGATTTGGATTGTTCTAATTTTTTCATGTCAGGTTTAGCAATCCTGTGAGTTATATATTGAAGTAAATTTTACGAAGTTAAAGCAATATTTCACGTTTAAAACAATTTTTAGGCCTTAATTTAATGAATAGAAAACTTAAATAGTATTAAATTAAATATTATAATTAACTAAACTCTTGATCCAAAGGAGGTGATATTTATCTTGAACAGGATAATATTGCCGATGATGGGATTTAAGACACTTGTTTTAATGACCTCTCCTCTTGGCAAACACATCAAATTGAAGGGAGGAATCCTTATGAGTATCCAAAGAAAATTTTGGGTCGCAATGCTCATATACACCATCGTCACGTGGTGTCTGGCATTTGTTATCATATGGATTAGTTATGCTTAATCCGATGTCATAATTGATTTCTCCTTTAAAGTGTAGGAATCTTCAATATTGCAATGATTGTTTATTGATATCCTTAACCGGCTATGTTTGGTTTGTATATTTGTAATTAACACTTCCTACATTTTATAAATTAAAAAACAATAAACTTTATATATAATTTGTTTCATATTATTCATTAGAGTTTAAATCCATATTTGGATATATAAATTCTGAACTTTAGTTTGATGTGTTTCAATGTCTATCTGTTCCAACATGTGAAAACATGCTGTAGACATTGAATTTCAACTTTAACTTGTTTTTTAATGGACCTGCTAATTTTTAATGATTAAATTTCAATCTACTTATCTCTTTTTTTAAACATGTTTTTGAATTTGATTATGAAATAAAAATTTAAAAATGTTTAAAAATATAATTTAGTCGTAGAATGTTTGGTGAAATGGATAGTCATCAAAAATATCAAACTTTTCGGATACTCGATACATAATTAATTTTTAGACTTAAATTCCAAAATCCACCATATTTTGTTTCCTTATTGGAAAGGTCGCATAAATATATAAAACAACAAAAAGAGAATAATAATTAGATATAAAATTATTAATATATCTAACACATAATAACATGACAAAAGTTTGTCTTGTTGATATTTAAATATGGAGGATAATTAAGATGAATGAAACTGTTAAGGAACACTCTTGGATTCCACTAATAGTGGTGGCTCTCGCTTCCTTTATTATAGCTTTGGACGCTACATTCATGAATGTTAGTATTTCCCAGGTTGTTGTGGACCTGCATACTGATGTGAGTACGATTCAATCGATCATGTCATTTTATACTCTCATCACTGCGGCATTCATGCTGCTCAGTGCAAAGCTTCAGGACATAGTCGGTAAAAAGAAACTATTTCTAATCGGTGCTGCACTTTATGGTCTAGGCACATTCACTGCGGCAATAAGTTCAAGTGCTTTAATGTTATTTATCGGATGGTCAGTGATAGAGGGTATTGCTGGGGCATTAATGCTGCCGGCTACCATTTCCATTATAAGTGGAACATATTCTGGTGAAAAACGTACAGTTGCTTTGGCAATTGTTGGTGTAATGGGTGCAGTTGCGGCTGCTATCGGTCCGCTCTTTGGAGGGGTCATGACAACATTTTTAAGTTGGAGATATGGATTTGGATGTGAATTGCTAATCGTTTTCATTATTTTGATAATGCGTAATAGGATACCTGATTTCACACCTACCGAATCAAGAAGCGATTTGGACATTACCGGATCTATAATTTCATTTATAGGTCTTGTTCTGCTGGTTCTAGGTATTTTATCACTGTCTAAAGATTTCAATAATAGTATAATTATAATAGTTGTAGGCCTAATTGCATTAGCGGTCTTTGCATACTTTGAAATCAGAAGAAAAAGGGGAGGCAAAGTGCCATTGCTTGATATGGACTTATTCAAAGATAGAAATTTACGTGTAGGAACTTTAATTTTGTTAATGAGTTATCTTTCAATGGGAGGGGCATTGTTTGCTGTTTCCCTGTATCTGCAAAGCGTATTGCAGTTAAATGCATTCAATACCGGTTTGACCACTCTTCCTATGACTATAGGTTTGCTCATATTTGCAATAATAGCTCCAAGTTTGGCCGGAAAATTGAGTCACAAGGTAATCATAGCAATAGGATGTATAATGGCAATCGTCGGATGTCTGATGTTAAGCAATCAGTTCAGACTGGATACATCAATAATGACTTTAGTCCCTGGTCTCTTTGTATTGGGGGCAGGACTCGGTTTCATTATGGCATTATGTACGGATATTGCATTAGTCAATATTCCTAAGGAAAGTCAAAATAACGCATCCGGTGTTAATTCAACCGGTCAGTCATTAGGGGAATCAATGGGTACAGCAATTATTGGTATTATTCTGATTCTTGGAGTTATGGGTGGTATTAGTAACGCAGTTGATGTCCATGCCCCTGACCATTCCGGAGACGAACAATTTCAGCTGGAAGTCGCTAATTACTTCCAGAAAGTGGGTAATATAGATAATCTTAAAGACAATAGTACTGTTGTTGATATTGTAAACATCATTGTCCAGAGTACTATGGCATTCGTAATGCAGGTAACTGCTATCCTGATGGGAATTGTTTTCCTTCTGACATTGCGGCTGCAGAATAAAAAGATAAATAAACAATGAGAGTTCATCTCTCATTTCCATTTTTTTTCAGTTTAATACGATATTGGATTTAGATTTTTTTTGACAAATTTTTTATAAATCTGTTTTCATAATAATTCCTATGAATAAATTATTTGACAATTTCGCAAGAATCCGGAAAAATGACCCCGAATTTCATGAGATATTTAAAAACTTCGCATTTGATGAAGTCTATGAATACTCAACATTGTCTGAAAAGGAAGCTGTTCTGGTTACATTGGCATCACTGATAGCCTGCCAGTCACCAAAGGCATTCAAAAAGATATTGCTTTCAGCCGTAAATGAATACGTAACTCCCGAAGAGGTAAAAGAATTGCTCTACCAGTCTGTGCCATATGTGGGCTTTGGACGTGCACACAATTTCTTTGGAGTTGTAATCAAAGTATTCGACAAAAAAGGAATTGAAATGCCCTTGGAAAGCAGGTCAAACACCACTCCAGAAAACAGGCATAAATTGGGCCGTGAAATTCAGGACAGGTACTTTGGAGCCGAGATGATTCAGGCTATGAATGACAATGCTCCCGAAGGCCAAAAGCACTTCAACACTTTTCTTGAAGGATATTGCTTCGGTGATTTCTACACCCGTGACGGCCTGAACGACAGCGAAAGGGAACTGATCACTTTTGTGTTCATCACAACATTGGGCGGATGTGAAAACCAGCTTAGAGGACATGTTCAGGGTAATTTAAGTGTGGGAAATGATAAGGAAAAACTGATTTCAGCAATAACTGTCATATTGCCGTATATCGGTTTTCCAAGGTCGCTGAATGCTTTGGGAATCGTTAATGAAATATGCAAATAGAAAAACTTATATGCTTTCACCTAACCATTAAAAGAATTAAGGTGATATTATGATATACAAATGCACTATCTGTGGTCATATCCATGATGAGGAATCAACAGGGATACTTTTGAAAAACCTGGACAAATGTCCAATATGCGGTCAGCCTATCTCCAAATTCGTTGAGGTTGAAAATTCACAGTCAACTCAAAAGGCAGAGGGGTCCGACTCCGATTTGGCATATGACAAAAAATATGCAAAAAGCAACAGGGACATTCGATATATGGATGCAATCCATCAAATGGCAATAACCGGTGAGTCCATAGTGTCTGCGATGTATACTGACATGCCGATGCCAAATTGGGATGAAATATTTATTCTGGGAAATCAGTTGAATCCGCAGCCATTGGAATCTGATGTGGATGTAAACACACAAACCGTCATCGGAAAAAGCGCCAAGAAACCTCTGGTCATTGAAAGTCCGGTCTACATAACCCACATGTCATTCGGTGCACTTTCAAGAGAGACCAAGATAGCTTTGGCCAAAGGCAGTGCTGCAGTTAAAACCGCTCAGTGCAGCGGTGAAGGTGGAATACTGCCGGAAGAGATGGAAAACGCTTATAAATACATCTTTGAATATGTTCCGAACAAGTACTCTGCAACTGGGGATAATCTGAAGAATGCTGATGCTATTGAAATCAAAATCGGCCAGTCAACAAAACCCGGCCTTGGCGGACAACTGCAGGGCGAAAAGGTAACCGAAGAGATAGCACAAATCCGGAAAAAGCCATTGGGCAAAGACATTCACTCTCCTGCCACAATTCCTGAAGTCAACTCAAAGGAGGATTTGAAAAATCTGGTTGATGAGTTGAGAATGAAATCCCATGGCCGTCCGATAGGATTGAAATTTGCAGCAGGGAGAATAGAAGATGATTTGAGTCATGTTTTGTATGCCGAACCTGATTTCATCACAATCGACGGAAGGGGAGGATCAACCGGTGCAAGCCCGAAACTGATCAGGGATTCAACATCAGTTCCGACAATCTATGCTCTTACTAGGGCTCGAAAATACTTGGATGAGCATGATAGCGAAATAGATTTGACAATAACTGGGGGTTTGCGAGTTTCTTCTGATTTTGCAAAGGCCCTTGCAATGGGTGCAGATGCAATAGCTATCGGTACTGCCGCAATGATTGCAGCAGCCTGCCAGCAGTATAAAATCTGTGCCACCGGGGACTGTCCGGTTGGTGTTGCAACGCAGGATGATGAGCTGAGAAAAAGACTGAAAATAGAAACCGCTTCAAAGAGGGTTGAAAACTACTTGAGGGTTTCAACCGAAGAGCTGAAGACCTTTGCAAGAATCACGGGCCATGATGATGTGCATGACTTGAATACGGATGATTTGTGCACATTAAATTCTGAAATATCTGATTATACGGATATAAAACATGTTTAATATTCGGCATATGATTGAATCATCGGATATTGTCAGTCAGGGGTAATCCCTTGATATTTTTTTTCATTTTTTTTCGATATGAATGCATTAACATCGATATGTAAATATTTATATATCACTTGTTATAATAAATATTATTGCCAATCATGATGAATGAAGTGCAATTAATGATTTTTTAATGAATGGGAAGTAATGGATAAATTACATCGAATAGTAATGATGTTCTTTTTGCTTCATCATTCATGGATTATTGCATTTAATTGTCTGGTTTGTATTATTATATATGGGAGAATAATTATGAAATCTAATAAAATCGCAATAATTGCCATTATAGCTATTGCCATTGCAGTTGTTTCTATTGGTTCATGTTCTGCAGGGTTATTTGACTTTTTGGGAGGAAGCAATTCTTCTGACAATAGTTTAAATGGACAAGAAGTAAATTTAGCCGCTGCTGCTAGTTTAAAAAATGTTTTTGATGAAAAGTTAATTCCAATGTTTGAACAAAAATATCCTGGTGTAAAAGTTACACCGACCTACGCTTCAAGTGGGGATTTGCAAACTCAAATTGAAAACGGTTTGAAGGCTGATGTTTTCATGTCCGCTTCCAATAAACAGATGAACGCTTTAGCCGATGAAAATTTAGTTGACAATAAAACCAATCTTCAATTTTTAGAAAACAAAGTTGTTTTAATTGTACCAAAAGACTCAAACGCTAATATCTCTTCATTTGATGATTTGAAAAACGTTAACGGTAACATTGCTATAGGTGATCCTGAATCCGTGCCTGCAGGTCAATACGGTAAAGAAGTATTGAACAATACCGGTATTTGGACTGACGTGGAATCTAAACTGTCATTGGGTAAAGATGTGACTGAAGTATTAAACCAGGTTGCTCAAAAATCTGCTGAATGCGGTATTGTATATGCTACTGACGCCAAATCCAATGATAATGTAAAAGTAGTTTGTGAAGCCCCTGATAACACTTTAAAAACTCCAGTTATTTATCCTGTAGCTGCACTTAAAAATTCAACAGATTCAAATGCTACAAAAGCATTTATGGACTTCTTGCAAACCAAAGAAGCCAAAGACATATTCGTTGAATATGGATTCACCCTTCATGAATAGATTTTCTATTCATGAAAAACTTTTTTTTGAATAAATTTTAATATTATATTGTTCAAATGAATAATATAGAAATTAACGGAGAAACTACATGATGGATTGGTCCCCTATTTTCATCTCAATGAAAACAGCAAGCGTTTCAATTTTGATAACCTTTTTTGTGGGTTTGATTGTTGCTTGGGGCATTGTAAAGATGAAAAACGACACAATAAAGATAGTGCTTGACGGAATTTTCACATTGCCGATTGTGCTGCCCCCTACAGTAGTGGGTTTCTTTTTATTGTATATTTTCGGTGTCAGAGGACCGATCGGAAGCTTTTTCATAGACTTTTTTGCATTTAAAATAGCATTTTCATGGCCTGCAACAGTCATTGCAGCAGTTGTCATGTCTTTTCCATTGATGTATCGTTCCTCCAGGGGAGCATTCGAACAGGTCGACTCCAACCTATTGGATGCGGGCCGCACTTTGGGAATGTCTGAGTGGAAAATCTTCTGGAAAATATTGTTTGCAAATGCACTGCCCGGAATCATCAGCGGAGGAATCCTTGCATATGCGAGGGGATTAGGCGAATTCGGTGCAACAGCAATGCTTGCAGGTAACATTGCAGACCAGACCAGAACTCTCCCAATGGCAGTATACTCAGAGGTTGCTGCAGGAAATATGGGAGATGCATTCAATTATGTAATATTTATTGTCGTTATAGCATTTATAGCCATTTTTATCATGGATTTTGTTTCATTGCGAAAGGAAAAGCAATGGAAATGAATTTAGAAATATCTGAGGAAGGATTATTATGGACAAATCATTAAAGGTAAATATCCAAAAGAAACTCAATGAATTCGACTTGAAAGTTGATTTCGAATTGAAAAGGGGATGTCTGGGCATTCTAGGTCCTTCCGGCTGCGGGAAAAGCATGACGCTGAAATCCGTTGCAGGTATTGTGAATCCGGATAAAGGCATTATAAGCTTAAAGACAAATGAAGAAACCACTTATTTTGATTCAGATAATAAAATAAATTTGAAACCACAAAAAAGGAATGTAGGCTACCTTTTTCAAAACTATGCTCTGTTTCCGAACATGACCGTTGAGGAAAATGTTGCCTGCGGATTGTCCAAGGACAGTGATGAAAAAAGGGTTTCTGAAATGATAAGGCGCTTCCATCTGGAGGGGCTTGAAAAAAGATACCCACGACAGTTGTCCGGAGGCCAGCAGCAAAGGGTGGCCCTGGCACGTATTCTGGCATATGGTCCTGATGTTATATTGCTGGATGAGCCGTTCAGTGCTATGGATGCATTCCTGAAGGAGCAGCTGCGCTTGGAACTTGTAAATTTGCTGGAGGATTTTGACGGATTTTCAATTCTGGTGACCCACGACCGTGATGAGGTGTTCCAGTTCTGTGACGACCTTATAATACTGGACAAGGGCAAGGTCATTGCACAGGGCCCCACCCATGAGGTGTTTGAAAATCCCGGAAAGGTTCAGGTCGCAAGGCTTACCGGATGCAAGAACATCTCCAGAGTCGAGATTATAGATGACTATCATGTCAAATCCATTGATTGGGGCGTTGAATTCGAGGTGTCTGAGAAAATTTCCCCTGAAATCACTCATATTGGAATAAGGGCGCACGATTTTTCAGCTGCAGGCAAAGATGAGGTGAACGTATTTGGCACAAATGATTCAAGCAAGCTGGAAAAGCCTTTTGAATGGGAAATAACCCTGGCAAACGGTTTGTGGTGGAAGGTCGACAAGAAGATTCATGAGCATGATTTCGTCATTCCAGAGTATTTGAAGGTTGATCCTGAAAACATAATCCTGCTTGAGGAATAATTGATTTGACTTTAAAAAATTGCTTTCACTTCGTAATATTGTTCTTATTTTGTAAAATTGCTTTCTAATCAAAGGAAAATAATTTAAATGATTAAAATCAATAGTATTTTGACTAAAAACTATTGAAAGGATGTGTTAAAATGGCTAAACCGATTGGACCAACACCTGACCTGGAAGGTGAAGATGCTCTTAGGGTTTTAAGAAAGATGAATGAGCCTCCTTCTGAAAAAGAAAAAGAATTGGTTGAAAAAATTAAATCTCAACGAAGGGTCTTATTCTAGACCATTTAATGGAGGAGTGTTAAATATGGCTAAACCTATTAATCCATCACCTGTAATTGAAGGTGGTGATGCAATTAAAATTATTAAAGAGATGTCTGAATCACCAAGTGATGAATATAAAGAATTAGCTAAAGAAATCAGGTCTCAAAGATTTGTCCCTTTTTAAATATAATTTCTATAGATTTTTTCTTTAAATCTAATTATTGCAATGGATTCGAAGTTCAATATTTAAAGCAGCCTTCCTGATGATTGTCAATCACGCCAATGGATTCAAGATAGGAATATATTATTGTCGGGCCGACAAACTTCATGCCTCTCTTTTTCAGATCCTTTGAGATGTGTCTGGACAATTCTGATTCTGTCAAAAACTCCGCTTTAATGATTTCACCGTCTGTAAATCCCCAGATGTATTCGTCAAAGCTTCCGAATTCATCTTGTATTTCAATGAACACCTGCGCATTGTTGATGGCTGCATTGATTTTTCCCTTATGGCGGATTATGCCTTCATTCATCCGCAGTTCCTCAACCTTTGCCTCATCATAACCTGCCACTTTTCTAACGTCAAAATCATCAAAGGCCATTTTGAAGTTTTCACGCTTTTTAAGGATTGTAATCCATGACAGTCCTGCCTGAAATGACTCCAAAACAAGCATCTCAAACAGCTCCCGGTCGTCATGGGTTGGAACTCCCCATTCCTCATCATGATATCTCACATAAACCTCGTCGCTTCCTGCCCATGTGCATCGATTTTCGCTCATGAAGATACTTATCATAAATGTTATTTAAATAGTTATTCAACAGGTGATGTTTTTTAACCATTGAAACATTAATTAAGTTAATTGACATAATAATATATAGGGATGATTAATATGACTAAGCTAGGTATGGGAATGATGAGACTTCCACTTTTGGATGAAAATGATCAGACAAGCATTGACATAGAACATGTTAATAAGATGGTAGATGCATACATGGATGCCGGATTCAACTATTTCGACACTGCATTTGTTTATCATGAAGGGGCAGGCGAACCGACATTCAAAAAAACCGTTGTTGACAGATATCCACGGGATTCATTTAAGATTGCTACAAAACTTCCGCTGTTTGTCATCACAGAGGAATCCCAGCTGGAGCCTCTGTTTGCACAGCAGCTTGAAAACTGTGGCGTGGATTATTTTGACTATTACATGCTTCATAACGTGAGCGGATTCACTGAAACCGCCTGGAAGAATGTTGATTTATACTCTTTTATAGAAAATAAAAAGAAGGAAGGCAAAATCAAGCACATAGGTTTGTCCACTCATGGAAATGCCGAATTTTTAGAGGAAATCCTATTCGAGCATCCTGAACTCGAATTTGTCCTGCTTCAGATAAACTATCTTGACTGGGAAGACGAAAACATCGAAGCGAAGAAATGTCTGGAAGTCGCCAAAAAATATGACAAGCAGGTTATGATTATGGAACCGTATAAGGGTGGCTTTTTGGCTGATGTTCCTGAAGAGGCTGAAAAACTGATGAAGCAACACAATCCCGACAGGTCAGTTGTTTCATGGGCAATGAGATTCGTGGCCAATATGGATGCATGCGTTGTCCTGACAGGTGCAAGCAATCTTGAACAGCTTGAAAACAACATCGAGGAATTCAGAAATGCCGATCCTTTGGATGATGAGGAACTGCAAATCCTTGATGAGGTTTCACAAATCATCAACAGCAACATCACTGTTGACTGTACAAAATGCAGATACTGCGTCGAGTCCTGCAGTGAAGAAATAGACATCGCAAGACTCTTTGACTTGTACAACAAGCACAAGATGC
Organism: Methanobrevibacter sp. UBA212; assembly: GCF_905233225.1. Lineage (NCBI taxonomy): Archaea > Methanobacteriati > Methanobacteriota > Methanobacteria > Methanobacteriales > Methanobacteriaceae > Methanobrevibacter > Methanobrevibacter sp. UBA212. Next base: position 18,163 of record NZ_CAJODJ010000016.1, on the reverse strand, counting down.
TGAAAATAGATGAATGGACACAATTCGGAAATGCCTATCTCAACTATTCCAAGCTTGAAGGCGTAGGAATAGCTTCCGATTGCATCGAATGTGAAGTATGCATGGAGGAATGTCCTCAGTCCATCAATATTCCGGATGTTTTGAAGGATGTTGCAAAAACCTTCGAAACTCAAATCTATGGTTTTGAAAATTAAGTAACTTTTAATAATATTAAACTATATATTTATAAATAGTTAGTTTATATGAGGATTTTATTATGATACCTGGCATGAACAAAAAACAGATGAAGCAGATGGAAAGACAAATGAAAAAGATGGGCATGAAAATGGAAGACCTTCCAGGTGCCCTTGAAGTCATAATCCGTTTTGAAGATAAGGAATTAGTCATCGATGATCCTAGTGTTAGTCTAATGAATGTGATGGGACAGGAAACCTATCAAATCGAAGGTAAGGCCCGTGAAGTGGAATTGGAATACGAAATTGAAATCCCTGATGAAGATGTGGAAATGGTGGCTAACAGCGCAGGCGTCAGTGAAGATGAGGCAAGACAGGCTTTAGAGGAATGTCAAGGCGATCTTGCAGAAGCCATCATGAAATTGAATCAATAGATAACATGACTTTGATTGCACACATTTCCGATTTGCACATTTCCGATTCAACCTTTGATGAGGAGAAGTTCCTGAAGGCTGTAAGCGAAATTAACAATTTGCAGCCGGATATGATAATCCTAACCGGAGATTTGACTGAACACGGATATTATGTTGAATTTGAAAGGGCAACAAAATATTTGGAAATGTTTGAAGCTCCATTATTTGCAGTTCCGGGAAATCATGATGCCCGTAATTTGGGTTATCAGACATTTGAAGAATTAATCGGCGAAAAGAGTTGGAAATTAACAATGGATGGTAATTTCACTGTAATGGGACTTGACAGCAGTTCTCCGGATGAGGACAAGGGTCATGTCGGAACTCCTCAGCATATGTGGCTTGAACATCAGTTGGATGAATGTGTAATCAATGAAAATTTCTCCATTGTTGCTCTGCACCATCATGTTGTGCCGTTGCCTCAAACAGGACGTGAGCGTAATGTCCTGTCTGATGCAGGGGATGTTTTAAAGACTCTGACAACTCATGAGGTCGATTTGGTCTTGTCAGGACATAAGCATGTTCCGAATATATGGAAATTAAATGAAACCGTTATTGTCAATGCGGGGTCTCTTGCTTCTTTAAAACTGAGGGGCAAGAACAAAAACTCATATAATGTTTATAACATCTCAGAAAATGAGATTGAAATCTATTTGAATGAAGTAAATGGCGAAAGATTTTTATTTGGAAAATATCCAAGAAATAAATTATAAATTAAATTTAAATATAAGAATAAAATATATATAATAAACTGAATTGAATTTTTAGGTGATATTATGAAAGTGGTTGTAGATGCTTCTAATGTAGCTTATCATGTTAAAAATCAAAACGGACAGCCTCAAATGTCCAATGTGCTTGCTGCTGTTAAAGCATTGGAAGAAAGTGAAGATGAATTTGTAATTATTGCTGATGCATCACTTCGTCATGATATTGATGATAAGGAGAAATTTGCAAAATTGCTGGAAAGCGATAATGTAGAGGAAGTTCCGGCAGGAAATGATGCGGATCATTTCATATTGGAAATTGCAACTCGTGAAAAAGCAAAAATCCTATCAAATGACAAATTCAGAGATTATGCTGCCGAATTCAGGAACATCGCTTCAATGAGAATACCATTCATAATTGACAACGGCAGGCTCACTTTTGGAAAACCGAAAAAACCTAAAAAAGATAGAAACATCCTACAGCACATTTGTGACGAAATAATCAAGGAATTGACCTTCAAAAAATGGGAAATCTACACAGGCAAGGAAGGTCTGGAAATTTCCCCATTAAACATAGCCAAACAGGCTATCATCCGCATCGACAATGAAAATAATGCTGAATCCAAGTTGGAAAACATCTTTTCCAAAATACCTATGTTCAACAAGATTGTAGAGATGGTGGACGATGTGGAAATCGCCGCTCCATATGTTATTTTCGTATTGGTGCATCCTAAAGATTATAAGATTGCTGTGAAAAATGCAGGTAACATCTCAGTTACAGTTGCAGACAGGTTAGGTCTTGAGAAAAAACCTTTAATCGCAGTAAGAAATGATTTGTTTACAAAACCGGGCACCTTTGAACTGAACATACTGCTTGCAGATGAAGTTACCGAAACTGCACCATATAATATTCAGGTGCGCGTAAGCGAGCATGATGAAGTGTTCATCAAAAGGAATTCAAGAAATATTGCAAGTACCATTGCCGGAAGGCTCGGATCTTGGAAATTCCCATTCGTATCCGTGAAACCGGACATGCTTTTGGAAAAACCTGGAGATTTTGAAATAGAGCTGGAAAGAGGAGGAGACCTGGATGGTTAATAGTTTAACTAAATTCATTATCAGACTTTCCACAAGGCTCACTCCAATTGCGGTCGGAACTAAATTTTTTCCAACAAACTCACTGGAAACAGAGTATGTGGAGCTATTCAACTATACTCAAACCATTCTGTTTGAACTAGAAAAGGCCGAAATCACATCCGACACTATTCTGGAAAACCTCGTTCGTGACGTGGGTGCTGAAAACCTTCCGAAGGATTATACATTCCATGAATTGAAACCTGCTGAAAATAAGATTGAGGAGTATGCATTGGTAAGTAACATTATCATGGGTAGTGACCGTTATTTTTACATTGAACTTCCCCATCCGTCCCGTTTGATTGATATTTTTGTCAAAATCATTCAGAATGAAAAGGGGGAAATTGTGGAAAAGACAGCTACAGAGCTTGTTGCAAGAATGCTAAGTAAAAACGATGCAATTCGTGTGGCTATTGAACTCATTGGAATAGGATTGTCCGAAGGAATTCCAATAATTTCCGCTGTGGGAATGACAGGTGCCGCTTCAATTGAAAGGGCGATTCACTATACTCAAAGCGTTGGAAGCTTTCCAGGTATCGCATTCACCAAATTGGGTGGAGAATATGCGCTGGTATTTGATTCACCGTTCCTTCTTCAGGAATCAAGGCCGGTTGACTTGGAAAATTATCTCTTCATTGATTTGATTGATTCCACCAAGTTCATCAACAAGAACGGAAGGAATCAGCTGGTGGAATTGATGACAGGAATCAAAAATTTCATCGAAACAGAATGTGAAGGGGAACTTGAAGGCTACCGTGAAGGCGGAGATGACTTCATTGCTAAATTCCCATCAAAGGATTTGGCAATTCGTGCAGGTCTTGATGCCGCTTGGTTTGCATTGGACAACGGTGCAAAAATCAGGGCAGGTGTTGGAAGAAGCAGACGTGAAGCCGGAGAAAGGGCTCAACTTGTAGATGATTTGGATTCAACTTCTCCATTGTCACTTGTCGTGTTTGAATTGGCCAACGGTTTATATGCTTATAACATTCCATCCGAATTCATAAGGACTCTCATCAATCTGGTTGAGAATGAGAAGGCGAAATTGATTGGGGTATTTGCATTCGTATTCATATTCGCTTATGTGATGTCAATTTTGGGACTTGGAATGTTCAGTTTTATAGGAATTATCCTGGCTTTAGTTTATGCGGTTATCACTTAATCAATTAAGACGAGAAAAAACATGAGACGAAGAAAAGACGATAAAAGAGTTTTAAGATCAGGCAATGGTCGCCAAAATACTTCCAATAGAAAATTCGGAAGAAATAAAAGTAAGTTCGTTAATCGTCCATCAGCTCCTAGAAAGCAAAGGCAGAGAAAACCTAAACAACCGAGAAAAAGCAGCGGAACTCTAATGTTCATTGTGATACTTGCATTGGTCGCCTTTGTCATAGGTGCAGGAATAGGCGTCTCCTTAAGTTTTGACAATGATGACAGCAGTCAGCCTCATTATGAAAATGTAACGAAAGAAATGACAGAAAACGTAAGTGCAAATGAAGTCACTTATGATAAGGCAGTTGATGGAAAGGACTTTAACGAAAATGGAACTTCCCAACTTGACATGCAGTATATACAAAGCAAGGAAAAGTAATTTTTTGTGATTTATATGAATTTTATTAAGGAAATTGATGGAGGATTTTCAGTAATTGAAAATCTTAAGGTATCCGGGGCTCGTGAAGGAAAATATGGTGTTACTATAATTGTTTCACCAAACAGTACTGCTTCAGCGGTTTTCACTTCAAACAAAGTTGTTGCGGCTCCTGTAAAATACACTCAGAATGTTTTAAAGAAGGGCATCATTTCAGCTGTCTTTGTCAACAGTGGAAATGCCAACTGCTTTACAGGCCAACAGGGATTTGAAGACTGTGAGACTTTAGTCGAATTGGTGTCCAAGGACTTGAAAATACCTAAGGATGAAATAGCAATTTCATCAACAGGAGTCATAGGACGTGAAATGCCGATAGACATCATTTCCAAGGTGGCTTATGAATCCTTATCCAAGCTTGGAAGCAATCCTGAAAACTCACTTGCAGCCGCCAAGGCCATCATGACAACCGATACATTTCCAAAGGAATGCGCTTTGGAAGTCACATTAACTTCCGGTGAAACAGTCAGAATTGCCGGAATCACCAAAGGAAGCGGAATGATTGCTCCTAATATGGGTACAATGCTCTCATTCATCGTAACCGATGCCGTAATTCCTGCAGATGAAATCAAAAAGGCACTTAAGGCATCAGCCAATATCAGTTTCAACATGATTGTCGTTGACGGTGATGAAAGTACCAACGATACATGTCTGATGATGGCAAACGGCTCATCAGGCGTTGAAGTCGTAAAGGATGGGGAAATAGATTCAAACTTCCAGGAAGCGTTGGATTACCTGTGCATTGACCTTGCCAAAAAGATGGCTCGTGACGGTGAAGGAGCTACCAAATTCATTGAAGCCAATGTCTACAATGCCAGAAATGATGAGGATGCACGTCTTGCAGCAAAATCAATCATATCTTCAAGCTTATTTAAATCCGCAGTATTCGGAGGCGATCCAAATTGGGGAAGAATCGTATCAGCTATCGGATACTCAGGATGCGATTTGAATCCAGATATTGTAACAATATCCATTGCAGATGACGCTGATGATGTTGATTTGGTCAAAAACGGTGAAATCCTTGCATTTGAAGACACACCTTATCTTGAAAGGGCTGAAAAGATAATGCAGTCAAAATACATCACAGTAAACATTGACATGGATTTGGGTGATGGCGAAGCTACTGCATGGGGTTGTGATTTAACTTACGATTATGTTAAAATCAATGCAGAATACACCGAAAACAAATATTTTTTTGTTATAGATTTAATTCTAATTTTGTAATGATAAATTTTAAGGAGGGGAAAATATGGCAAAAGTTAAAGGAACTAACAGAAGAACCAGACAAAAAAGAAGTTATACCAAACCTGGTAGTAAAAGAGGAAGAGGAGTAAAACAAACCTGGAAAAAATAATCCTCTTATAACTTTTTTTTCTTATTTTAACTAATTTTTAAGTGTTATTTACTAATTTTCACATTGACAATAATTATATACTATTTTTTAGATATTATTACTTAGGTGATAATATGATGATGCCTGAAAACGGACACAGGGCTCATGGATTTTCAAGCGCATTTTTCCTGGATTCAGATGAAATCATTCAAGAGCTAAACTTAAATGGAAATGAAACAATTATGGATGCCGGATGCGGTGATGGCCATAATGCAATCAAGATTCTTGAAGATTACAATCACAAGGGAACAGTCTATGCAGTTGATGTCTATGACGCCTCAATTGAAGATATGGAAAAATACAAAAGAGAAAACAATGTTGAAAACCTGATAAATATCGAAGCAGACATTACAGAAGGGATTCCCGGAGTCGATGACGGATCCGTTGATGTCGTATTGATGGTGAATGTTTTCCACGGTTTTAAAGCGTCAAGAAAACTTGATGAGGCAGTCATTGAACTTTCAAGAATCATCAAAAATGATGGAAAAATTGCAATCATGGACTATAAGGCTTGGGATGTTCCAAAAGGACCTCCAACACCAGTGAGGTCTTCTCCTGAAGAATTGGAGCAATTGTTCAATAAACATGGCCTTAAAATGACCTATTTAAATGAAGAGATAGGTGAAGATATTCCTGAAGGAAAATCCCACTATTTAATCATGTTTGAAAAGGAATAGCTTTTTTTGATTGAGAGTTTTTAACTCTCCCGAACTTTTTTTGAAAATTTTAAATACTATTTTTTAAAGATTATTATTAAAGGTGTAATTATGGAGCATAGACATCATGGAAAATCAAGTGCAAATTTCTTGGATTCTGATGAGATATTGACAGAATTAAATCTCAACGGCAATGAATCTTTTTTGGATGCGGGATGTGGTGATGGTTATATTTCTAAAAAGGCAATTGAGGATTATCTTCCCGAAGGAAAAGTTTATGCAGTTGACGCTTATCCGGAATCTGTCAGGGAATTGGAGGAATACGTTGATGAGAACAATATTGAAAATCTGATTCCTATCGAAGCGGACATTACCAAAACCATTCCCGGTTTAGGCGATGAATCTGTCGATGTTGTTTTGATGCTTAATGTTTTCCATGGATTCAGGGAATCCGGCCAAAAGGAAGATGTCATTAATGAATTAAAAAGAATCACCAAATCAGACGGCAGGATTGCCATAATGGATTTCAAGCCTATAGAAATGACTAAAGGTCCACCTATAGACATCAGAATTTCACATGTCGAGATGGAAAAGATATTCAACCGGTATGGCCTTAAAAGGGACCATTTGACTGTTGACATTGGTGAAGAAAATCCCCAAGGCAAATCCCACTACATGATTATATTTAAAAAGGAGTAAATTCACATGATTTTTGCAGCTATACTTGCAGGCGGAATAGGTTCAAGAATGGGGGGTACAGACACTCCCAAACAATTTCTGACTTTGGGAAATAAGCCTGTAATTATTCATACTATTGAAAAGTTTGTAATCAATGAAAACATTGACAAAACAATTGTTCTCATTCCAAAAAACTTTATAAACCATACCAATAATCTTATCAATGAATATATCGGTGAAAATGAAGACATAATCGTCATTGAAGGTGGAGAAACCAGAAATGACACAATCATGAACAGCATCAGATATATTGAAGACAATTTCGGCATCGATGACGAGTCAATCATCATTACTCACGACTCAGTGCGTCCGTTTGTAACCCACAGGATCATCAGGGACAATATCGATGCGGCAAGAAGATATGGTGCCTGCGATACGGTCATTCCGGCTACCGATACCATTGTCGAAAGCGTCAACGGTGAGACCATCGAAAGCATCCCTGTGAGGGATTATTATTACCAAGGCCAAACGCCACAGAGCTTCAATATAAAGAAACTTTTCAATTTGATCAACAGTTTAACGGAAGCTGAAACCAATATACTGACAGATGCATGCAAGATATTCACACTTAAAGATGAAGATGTACATCTGGTTGATGGTGAAGTGACAAATATCAAGATTACATACCCTTATGACTTGAAATTAGCAAATACAATACTTGAGGATGGAAATGATTAACATTGTTTATAGGCTGATATCCCCAAAATTTTTCGAGGAATCGATTGATGAGGTTGAACTTGACGGTGTGGTTGTAAGGCCGACCTATCTTTCAATCTGTCAGGCTGACCAAAGATACTATCAGGGTTCAAGGCCTGCTGAGGTTCTTGAAGAAAAATTGCCGATGGCACTGATTCATGAAGGAATTGGGGAAGTGATATATGACAAATCAGGCGAGTTTGAATCTGGGGACAAGGTTGTCATGATTCCAAACACTCCTATGGGAGAAGATGTCTGCAGAGCCAACTATTCATACAAATCCAAATTCAGAGGAAGCGGATTTGACGGTTTTACGTCCGATTTGATAAAGCTCGATTCAAGCCGTGTCGTCAAAATCCCTGATGATTTTGACCCGAGGGTTTCAGCATTCATAGAACTTATAACAGTTGCCTACCAGGGCATTTCCAAGTTTTCAGAACTTGCAATAACCCCAAAGGACACATTGGGAGTTTGGGGTGACGGAAATCTTGGTTTCATAACTGCACTTCTTTTAAAGAATAGGTTTCCGGATTCCAAAGTCATAGTTTTCGGAAAGCACCTTGAAAACCTGAACCTGTTTTCATTTGCAGATGAGAGCCATCAGATACACAATGTTCCCGATACCCTTGCAATCGACCACGGCTTTGAATGTGTAGGATCAAGCGCCTCCCAATCAGCAATCGAACAGATTATCGATTTGATCAATCCTCAAGGGACAATAAACCTCTTTGGAGTAAGCGAATATCCTATACCCGTCAATACAAGAATGGTTTTGGAAAAGGGATTGACCATACAGGGAAACAGCAGGTCCGAAAGGGAAGACTTTGTTGGAGTGGTGGAGACCCTCAAACAAAATCCTCAGCTTTTTGAATATCTTGAAAAGCTGGTTACAAACATCTGTGAAATAAACACTCTGGCCGACTTGAAGGAGGCCTTTGATAAGGATTACATTTCACACTTCGGCAAAACCGTCCTGAAATGGAACAAATAATCAATAGACCATATTCAGAATTTTTATTGATTCCACCCTGAAATAGTTCCTGTCGTATCTGTTGCACATTACTGGAAGCATTTCAACGGCATTGATGTCATCACAGTCAAGAGCAATCTCGTTTTTAAGTTTGTTCTTGATGCGGTTTAAAATCAGATGGCAGATGTCGTCCTGTGAGCATGCAAGCTTAATTGTGAAATCAGCATCTGATTTCAATGGACATTCCCTGACATTAACGCTGATGTTTTTTGGGCATAGGATGTAGACGGATACCTTTTTTTGATGTTTTTCATAGAGATTTTCCGCAAATTCAACATATTTTGCAAGTTCCTCTGCATCAAAGTCTTTTAATTGGGTTTCAAAATCAATGTATTCTCCGTCTTCAGTTGTAAAAATGTCGCCTCCAGGATGAACTCCTTCATCAAGCATTATTTCATGTTTTGGGGCGATGCATATTTTTCTTGTGTCGCTGAAGACTTCTCTTATTGTTCTGCTTTTAAAATCGAATTCTGTTTTATTCATTTTTTTAACCTCTAAAATTTAGTTGTGTTTTCTATATTAGTTTTCATCGCTTATAAATGGTTAAGTTTTAAATTAAAGCAATTTAAAGAGGTTAAATCAATTTTAAAAAGTAAAATCAATTTTTTTATACTGAACATGTCTTTATATGTATGTAATGATTATATTTATTTGTCATTTTTGAATTATATTTGTAATTTTATCTTATTTTGTATATTTATATTTTAAAATCAATATTGATTTTTAAAAATAATTAGTTTTATATACGTCTTTGTTTAATGTAATATTGAAATTTAAAATGTTAATGGAGATGAATCTATGGATTACTATGTAAAAGATGTAATTGATGTATTGGATAATGTAAATAGGAATCCCTATGGGATTAAAGATTCTTTTCATGAAGTAAATCGAGCAAAATTAAGAGATATTAATTTAAATGATGTGAATAATTATATAGGTCATGGAAGTCTTGTAGGAATTGAGAAATCATTAAATGAAAACAGTATATTCCAATTATTGTATGAACATACTGAAACTCATGATTTGGCAATAGTTATAAATATATTAAGTGAGGAAGAAATAGTAATTATAACTATTATCGGAAAAAAAATTAATAAGAGGTGTCATTATGGAAATTAAAGAATATGATGCAGAATATACTTATGATAGTAATTTAGATGTTATCAATATTGAAGTAAAGCAAGATATTCCTCATAAAGAAACTATTGAGCTGGAATTTGGTGTATTCATGGATTTCAATCAAAATGATCTTCCAATTAATCTTGAAATTATCAGTGCATCAAAACTAATCAATGCCGATAAAAAATCTTTGTGCAATCCTAATGGTAATGTCACAGTCATTGTTGGTTCAGATGTAATTGAAGTTAATGTATTATTTAAATTTGAAGATGGTGATGAACTGGTTAATTTTAAGGTTTTAAATGATTTACCATTTTCTGTTTCTGAAACTAATCTTGCATTGATTTGAATAGATTTAGAAAATATTTTCTAATCTATTCAATTTCCAAAGTTTTTTCTTATTCTTTTAATCTCGTATCTTGCAAATGCATAGTTGAGTATGCTTGCTATTGCCCTTCCGATACATAATCCCAGCCAGATACCGACCAAATCCATATTTAAGATGAATACAAACACGTAAATCAATGGAACAACGAAGAGGATTTCCCTAAGTATTGTAAACATGAGGCTATATATTCCCTTACCGATTCCCTGATAGAAGAAGCTTGAAGGCATTCCGATTCCGGTTAAAATCAGACATGGGCATACCAGCTGGAGGTATTGTGCAATTCCAGGAACCAGATTTGCAGTTTCGGGAGTATATGCAAATATTGTGGCGAGCGGAGTTGCAAATATCACAAGGATTAATGTAATGACTGTTCCCAATGCCAAACCGAACTTTGAGCCAAACTTATGTGCCCTTGAAAGGTAATCTCCGTTTCGGGCACCATATGCACTTCCGGCCACTGCGATAACCGCTGATCCGATAGCCGTAAGTGGCATTATTGCAAAGAGGTATAGCCTTTGGCCTGAGGTGAATGTTGCTATTCCGTAGTCCCCTCCGACCTGGGATATCACTATCAGATAGATTGACATCGCAATCGCCATAATGAGCATGTCCAGTGCAGAGGGAATTCCAACCTTCAAAATGTCTCTTGCCAGTTTTTGGTTGAACTTGAAGTTTTTAAGGGTAACGTCAATATAAGTGTCCTTTTTAATCAGAATCCAGTACAGGATTATTATTGCTGATATTGCTGAGCTCACGATTGTTGCAAGTGATGCTCCGGCTGAACCGAAGCCTAAAGTGTAGATGAATATGGGATCAAGGATTGCATTTAGAATGACTGTAGCAACAACAACATACATTGCACGTTTCATGTCCCCTTCGCCACGAAGGATTCCGCTGCATCCGTTTCCAAACATCAAGGCAACAAGACCTAAAAACAGTGGTGTAGCATATGCAATGGCCTCGTTTAATGTTTGTCCTGTTGCACCGTAGCTTTTAAGCAATGGTTCCTGTATAATCAGAAAAATGATTGTTAAGGCGACTGAGGCTATCAGAAATATGAACATGGACTGTTTTGCGGATTCGGTTGCCATTTCCTTGTTTTTTGCTCCAATGAATCTGGAAATGCTGCTTGTAGCACCGTTTCCAAGTCCGACGCTTGCTCCGTTCAAAATCATGAAAATTGGTGTTACGAATCCTATTCCTGCAATTGCAGTCGGTCCGAGACCTGCCACCCATATTCCGTCAACGATATTGTACAATGCGGTTAAAATCATTGATATCATTATCGGAATGGCAAGCTTCTTAACTGCCCTTTCCGGTTCTCCCCTCATCAACTCAACGTTCTTATTTGCCATATCAATCACTGTCCCTCAAAATATCTTCACTTTTTCTGGCTATGTTTTTTAACTGGTCTTTTGTTCTTTCATCCAGTTCATCAATTCCAACATTCTTTTCCCATTCTTCCAGATCGTTTTTTAGTTGGATAGCCAGGTCTTCTCCTTTTTCTGTTGCTTTCAAAATGTACTTTCTTCTGTTGTTTTCATCAACACTTCGTTCAACATAACCCTTATCTTCAAATTTCTTTAATGCCTTGGCTATGGTTCCTTTGCTTTGGCCAAATGTGTTTGCCAAATCATCCTGTGATAAACCACTTCTTTTGTGTATTTCCAGTAGATAGCGACCTTCATGAATCATATCTATTTGATTCGGATTTCTGAGAGAGTATTTCAGTCTGTTTTTAGAAATGTGTTCAATTAATGCAATAAAAGGCATTGAATCAAATTTATCAGTATTATTTTCATCTGTCATGTTTTCAACTAGCATTTTTATGTAAGATTTTTCAGTCTTCAAAATTATTTTGTAGGGGATGATATATAAATGTTTCCTCGGAAACTGTTTATCGATAAACAATAATCTGAAATATTTATAATGTTTGTTTTCAAAATTCTTTATTAGGTGATGCAGTGGACTATGAAGCTATTATAAAAGAGAAATTTCCAAATTGCAATGTTGAAGTGATTGAACCTGACTTTTTGGAGATGGATATGCTTGTTGAATATATTACCGATGATATTATAGTGTATAGGCCTCATTCCATCATGGTTTACAGGCATATGATTCGTTTTCTGATGAATGTGGGTGAAAAAGGCAAAATCTATTATCTTGAAGGCTTTTCCGATGAGGATTTAAAGTCAATCCATGCAGGTCTTCTGAAATTCACATACGGAAGGGACATAAACATCAATCTGTTCAAAAACTCAAATCCTGACAGGGATGTTTTAGGATTATAATTGAAAGAACTCGTCGCAATTCTCGCAGTAGTAGTTGTACTCGCTTTCACAGCAGTTTCCAAGTATCACTTCTCCGTTCAATGACTCTATTGCCATTTCATCGCTTGCGCCGTGAAACACTTTTTTCAGTTTTCTCTCACATTTCGGACATTTCATGTGAATTATTATATTAATTATTAATCTTAAATATTAATGTAGGTGTTAAAATGATGATTAATTTAGGTGCCGAATTCGGCACTCATTTGGAATCCAGTGACGATGCGATAGAGCTGATTGACATTTTAAATAAAATCCCTAAGGATGACTTTATAATCGATTTCAAGGAAGTAATGTTTGTTACAATGAATTTTGCACAGGCATACTACACTGCCAAGCTGGAATCCGATAAAAAAATATCAGAAATAAACTTATCTGATGAAGTTAGAGTTGTTATGGGTGCGGCTGACGAGGCATGCAATCCATAATTTTTTTATTTTTTTGATTGTCCGGTTTTGTAAAATTGCCCTCATTTTGTAATGTTGATTTGAGTTTAAAAAATTGTTCTCGTTTAAAACTGCTTATTTTAAATACTATTGGGTTCATATTACTTTATTAATTAAATATGCTTTAATGAATTCATTTTTTGAAATTTTAAATATGTTATTGTTTCAGATTTGGATTTTGAGCAAAAAATTTAACCACAAATTAATAACAATAATCTTGAAGGAGGGCAAATCCATGAAGGAAATGTTATGCGAGAAATATTTTAACGGCACCGTAAAGCCAAAGCATTTGAGCAAATTCAAGTCAAGAACTCCAAAGGGAAATGTCATTGAGGGGTATCTGTCAAGAAAACCGAATAGATTTTTGGGGTCTATGGTAATAACTCACATTACGCAAAAAGATGGGAAATGCTATGATACAGAGCAGTTCGTGCAGTCATTTCCAAAAATACATTACTGGGATAGGAGACATCAGCTAAAGGAAGATGAGGAAAGCCTGATTTATCACTGCCAGGAAAAGCTTGACGGAACCTGTCTGATAATCTATGCTCTAAAGGATGATATGGGCCAAACCATTGAGCTTGTACCTAAAACTCGCTCAATGGCCGTGGCTGATGAGCATATACTTGAAATGTTCAAGCTGGTTGATAAAAAGGCAATCGAAGAGTTTTTCAAAAACAACAATCACTCCAATGACACTCTGATGTTTGAATTGTATGGAATATTGAACAAGCATGAAATCGCTCACATGGACACCTACATCGACATCAGGTTAATCGGAGCTTATGTTGATGAGACATTTCTAAACTACATTGCCATTAAATGCTATTGCGATTTGGAGGATTTCAAGACACCCGAAACAATTTACACAATCGAAAAATACCCATATGAAAGCTCATTTTCAGTAAAATGGTGCGGCGTAAATCATAAGCTGAAAAACTATGAAGTAACAAGCGACCAAACATTTCCAACATTGTTCGATGCAGTCAATGAGGTGAAATCACTATTGGAAAAGATAAATAAGGAATACATGGAGCATAACGGCCGAAGGGTCGTTGAGGGAGTCGTCATCAACGGGGAGCATTTCAAAGGCGGACAGATGTATCTCAAAATCAAGCCGAAAGACATTGAAATGGAGGCAAGAACCCTTGATTCCGTTCCCCGCCGATTCATATTAAAGGAAATCCAGAAATACTTTGATGAATACGGATCACAGGTCAGGGAAATCTATGATGAGGACGAAACCCACTATATCAAATATGTTAAGCATCAGCTGAGGGAAGAGTTCACATACGAGCAGATTGAAGATCCGAGAACACGCCGCAGAATCAAAAAGATTTTCATGGAGGTTTGGGATTCCAAGGTTCCTCCAAAAAGCCTTCAGAATATCTGCGAGGAACTGATTCGAGAAAACCCTGATGCCAGCATTCAGGATTTGCTTAAGAAATTTGCAAAGACTTATCCAAGCAAGAAAAAGGACTCCAGATTTGCCTATCGGATTTTATCTTCATTAATGAAAAGGTGAGGGGGATGTTGGATATATTTTTGATATTTAACATTTTTCTAATTATTTTTTCAGCGATTCTGCTCTTTAAAAACAGGACATGGAAAAATCAGCCGATGTTTATAGTCTTTTTTGCAGTAGTTATTGCTTGCTTTTTGCTAATCCTTTTAATTTAAAAATAATAATGTATATATAATTACATATGGAAATAGCTAAAAAGCCCGTTGAACTGATAGAATTGTTCTATGATTTGATATTTGTATATGCAATATCACAGCTGACGGGCCTAATAAACGAACCTATTGGAGGCATAATACCTCCATATAACTTTTTTGCTTATTTGATTACATGCTTTGTAATATTGCAGGCATGGCTATACTTCACCAATTACGTTAACCGCTACGGGCAGTGGGAATGGCAGGATTATCTGATAGTCGGCATTAACATGATTGCCGTTATTTTCATGGCAAATACGATTTCTCTTAATTGGGCAAGGATGTATTTTGCATTTGACGTGTCCATGCTGATAATCCTTTTGACGATTGTTGTTCTGTATTCGGTTCATGCAAGACGGGAAAATTCACTTAAAGGAGCTGCAGGCAATTCCATTACGATTCTGAGCATTGTATGTACAATTTACATTATAGCCATTCTATGTTCAGTTTTCAATTTCACAGATTTTGTGCTTTGGATTAATGTTTTGGCGGTTCTCGCAGGTGCTTTCCTGCCGTTTTTCATTAGAGGGAATTTCGACAAAAGCATCATCAATTTTCCCCATCTGGTTGAGAGGTTTGAACTTCTGACAATCATCACATTCGGCGAAGCTATTGTGGGTCTTACCCACTTCTTTGATGTGTCCCACTTCAATATGGTTCCAATCCTATTGTTTTTGATAATCTTGACAATGTTCGGTTCATATGTCATTCAGATTCATCGTCTGATGGACCACCAAAGGGTTGAGAGGTCATTGAGATTGATGTTCAGCCACTATTTCATTGTAATCAGCATTAACCTGGTTACGGTTTCATTGGAGCTAATCCATTCCGGTGAGGTAAATCCTGCCTTTGCAAGTGGGCTCATGATTGTCTCACTGATTGTGTTCTATGTTTCGATATTGGTCAACAAGGAGTATTATAAGCAAAACATTAAATTAACTAAAAAAGATATATTAAAGATGACAATAGTTTTTGTGTTTGGAATAGCTATTATTCTGACATTTATTTCAAATTTATATGCTTTCTTGATTGGAAGCTTAATCATAACATTTGGCAATTTTTCAATATTGCAAATGAAGTATAAAAGGTGTTTAAGTGAGTGAACAAAAATTAGAAATATTCAATGTATTGAATTTTTTAAATAATGGTTATGAATTGGAAAATATTTTAAATGAAGGCGAATTCGGAACTTTTTCATCAGCTGAGGAATGCATCAGCTATTTGGTTGATGAAGGCTATCTTGAAGGGGATGTTGAAGTAACAGCTGACGTTGAAATAACTGCTGAACACATTTCCAAAAAATATATTGTCTCCGAGCTAAAGGATATCTTGAGAGAAAACGGCTTGAAAGTTTCAGGTAAAAAACAGGAACTCGTGGAAAGGGTTTTGCCTTTATTGAAGGAAGCTAAAGATGCAAGCAATTTGAATGTGTCAACCAGCAATGACAAGTCATTTGAAAACTTGGAGTTAACCGACAAGGCACATGAGTTTTTAAAGGAAAACGAGTGGATAGACCTATACCTGTTTGCTCTTATACAGTTCAGATTTGAGGATTATGAAACTTATGTTGAAGGATCTTCTGCTGGAATGATTGAAACAGGCCTGAATTTCTGTGATGAAGTTATTTCAAGGGCATTGGTGAACAATCATTTTGATGTGTTCAGACTTGCATTGTCTGCAAAGGCTCATGTTTATGCATATGCTGGTGATTATGAATCTTTCCTTGACTATGATTTGCAGCATTTTATTTTAGGACTGAATCCGATTTCCCTGGATTCTCAAAGCTATGCCACATATGAAATCATCAACGAAAACAATGTGATTAACTTAAGGAACGTTTTGAAAGAGCTTAAGATGGGCAGCCTGAAGAAAAGATTTGATAAGATCTGGAACAAATCCCATATCAAAAATGTCACTGTACCTAAAAAGACCTGCTATAAGACCTTGCTTAAAGCCATTGACGGTGCAGATATTGAAGAGCTGAACTTTGAGTTGAGAGAAAAATTCTTCAATAAGAAATTCGGTATCCAATGATGAAGTCCAAAGTTGCCGGAATCGCCCTTATAATAGGTAGTTTGTACTATGTTGTAGCGGAAGCTGTTTCTGCAACTTTTTTCAATGCTTCATTTTCTAATGCTTATGTTTTTCATGCCATTTCAGAGTTGGGAATTCCAAATCTTAATTCCCCTTTGTTCTGGCTGATGAATTCCGCTTTCATATTGGTCGGTTTGGCTTTGATATTTGGATATTTTTACAGATTCAAGGATTTCATCGTTAAAAATAAGGCCATCATTTCTATTTTTACATTAATCACAGGTTTGGGAGTCATCATTGTGGGCATGATTCATGGCGGAAACCCTCTCACTTCCGGATATCACACATTGGGAGCTGTGATGGCGATTTTAGGCGGAAATGTCATGCTTATTTTAATCTCAAGGTCCATGGATGATTTTGGAGATTATCAAAAAACAACTCTCATTTTGGGAATATTCGGTTTGATTTCCTTCTGGATAATGTTTTTCATCATTGGAAATGCCTACATGCCTGTTTTCGAGAGACTTTCAGTTTACACCCTGATCATTTGGAGTTTTATAACCGGTCTATTTCTGGTAAAATCTTAAGGCATGCTTTCCTTAATTTCTCTTTTAATTATATTTCATAATAGCAAGTGGCTTATCATCATTTTGATTGGATATTTGATTATCTTAAGTGTTTTGTAAAAATTAATGGGTGTGTTTTGTTGGATATGCATGTGGTGTTTTAGAATGAATAATGTAGTGATAGTTCATACATTATTCTGATTCTTCTTTTTCTTTTTGTTTTTCTTTCAGGTTTTCAATTCCAATAATCATGTTTTACCTCCTGGTTTTGGTTCTTGTTAATTAGTATATTATTCATTACATATAAATATTTAGGTATGCCTAAATTTTTAAGGAAAAGTTTAAATACTACATCGATTAATTTAAATTAAAGGTGATATTATGACAAACCTTGACAAATCTGTTGAAGAAGAAATTTTAGCTATTGTTGAAAAATACCAAAAAGAGAACACAAAACTTCTAAACTATCTTATAACTGATGATGAGATTACCTTTTTCTCTCCATTGGCAAACGGTAAGGCAATAACAGCAGAAGACTTACAAAAAGTCGCAGACATTTTAAAAGGTTCCTTCATTGGAATGGAAATAGTAAACCAGGAATACAGGTTTAAATTCAAATGCGGATTATAGGAGTTTCATTAAACTCCTATTATTTTTTTTAATAATTTTTCAAATTATTTTATTCTTTTTCCTATTTTAACTAATTATTTTGTTCTTTTTTGTAATTTTAAACATTATTTTCCTTAAATAGGTACATATAAATATTTTCCTTGATAAAAATTAAAGTATATTCCAAATTTTAAGCTGAACAGCAATGTTTTTTTAACAGTTTATCTTTAAAATGCAAGAATACCACAACTTCTGCAAGTTGTGGATGAATTGCACTATTGGGTGTACTGTCTTTTTTAATTAATTTTATTGTGTTTTA
>NZ_CAJODJ010000015.1:0-52290 GCF_905233225.1 Methanobrevibacter sp. UBA212 | reverse complement strand
ACTTGATGCTCGAGGAAATAAAGAAAATATCAATGCACGTTTTAGTTTAGATGAGGAATGTCTTGCATATTCAATTCGAGCGGAATTTGGTGAAATTGACTATCAGGACAATCATGCAGACTTGGATGAAAGATTGGTTAGAATTCTGAGCAAATGTGAGACTATATTGGAAATTACAACTGATTTTGAATAGATTTATATAAATAATATTTATTATAGTGAATGAATATATCTATTTTCATGAGTAAGCTTTTTAGCAATATCGATGTCAATGATGGAAGACAGATAGAATGGGATTATGCAAAGGTTTTTGCAATTTTTGCAATGATTTTCGTTCATTTTCTTGCGTTCTGTACATTCAGTCAAATAGATTATGGATATGTTGAGGAATATCTGTTTATATTGACTCAATCCTCTGCACCGATATTCATGTTTGCAATGGGAATTGGAATGGTGTACACCAGACATGATTCCACAAAGGAATTTATAGTTAGGGGAATTAAGTTACTGTTGTTGGGTTTGGTAATAAATACGATGTATTTTTTGTCAAATTATGCTGCAGGGGTTCCTCTTGAATACTCCTTGCTGTCCTTTTTGGCAAATGACATATTGCAATTTGCAGGAATTACTGTCATAGTGGTTGGAATATTTAAAAAACTTGGCCTGAGCTATACTCAGATGCTGCTGGTTGGTATTTCATTATCTTTAATTGTATCCTATCATCCTGACGTTACATTGCATAATATGTATTTAAATCAGCTTTTGGGCAATTTCATTGAAACAACTGGGCAGAACATTGTTAGTTGTTTTCCATTTTTAAACTGGTTTATCATACCTGCGGCGGGAATGCTGTTCGGAAATGATTTGAAAAGGTGCAATGATAAGGATAAATTGTATAAACTGATTTTAAGGTACACTTCCATAACCACAATTATTTTATTGATATTGGGATTCATCACAAGAGAGGGAATGTTTGCTATTACTGGCGGAACCGTGCCTGAAAAATTGTCATATTTGCATCTGTCCACGCAGGACATCATATTATTGATTGTAATCATACTTCTGGCAGGATCACTATTCTATTTCCTATCTAAAAGGGCATCGCCTAAAATTAACAATTTCATTACAAGAACAAGTAAAAATGTAACCTCCATATATTTGATTCAATGGGCGTTAATTCTTTCATTAACTTACATCAATCAGTTTATTGATGTTGAAAGCAATATGATTTTGCGTATCTTAACGTTTTTAGCTGTGATAATTTTTTCAGTAGTGATGGCTGAGGGATATCAAAAAATTAAAAGTCATATCCGTAGGCATTGAGTCTCATCATTTAACATTGCTTCAACATAATGTATTTTTAAAAATATTTATCATTAATGAAATGAATAGGGTATAATGATATTAGTGTGTCTAAAAATATGACAAATTTAGTCCTTTTGATTATATGTTTAAATTAGTGGAGGGTAATAAATGAATGAAACTATTAGGGAACACTCTTGGATTCCATTAGTATTGGTGGCTTGTGCTTCCTTTATTATAACGTTGGATTCTACATTCATGAACGTTAGTATTTCGCAGGTTGTTGCAGATTTGAATACTAATGTGACTACTATTCAACTAATCATGTCATTTTACACCCTCATTACTGCTGCATTCATGCTTCTTGGTGCCAAGCTTCAGGATATAGTTGGTAAAAAGAAGCTGTTTTTAATTGGTGCTGTGCTTTATGGGATAGGCACTTCCACTGCTGCAGTAAGTCAGAGTGACACAATGCTATTTATAGGATGGGCAGTGATAGAAGGGGTTGCTGGCTCATTAATGACTCCTGCTACAGTTTCCATAATAAGTGGAACATATTCCGGTGAAAAACGTACATTCGCTTTGGCAATTGAGAGCGTAATGGTTGCACTTTCGGCGGCTATCGGTCCGCTTTTCGGCGGAATCATGACTACATTTCTCTCCTGGAGATATGGATTTGCATGTGAATTGATAGTTGTTGTCTTTATTTTAGTTATGCATAAGAAAATACCTGATTTTACACCTACTGAATCTAAAGACGATTTGGATATTACAGGTACTATAATCTCATTTATAGGTCTTGTCTTATTTGTTCTAGGTATTTTGATGTTGAGTGAGGATACCATAACCAGCATAGTCGTAATCATCTTGGGAATAATTGCATTGACTATCTTTTCATCGTTTGAAATCAGAAGAAAAAGAAAAGGTAAGGTGCCATTGCTTGATATGGACTTGTTTAAAGACAAGAATTTACGTATAGGCTCTACTATCATATTATTGTCTTATATTGTTATGGGCGGGGGATTGTTTGTAGTTTCCCTGTTCTTGCAAACAGTATTGAATTTAAATGCATTTGATACTGGTTTGACCACACTTCCGCTGACTGTAGGCTTGCTTATTTTTTCAGTGGCGGCTCCAAGTTTAACTGGAAAATTGAGTCACAAGACCATTATGGCAATAGGGAGTGTAATGGCAATCATTGGATGTGTGATTTTAGGATTTCAATTTAAAATGGACATCACAATGTTGGATTTAATGCCGGGAATGTTCATAGTGGGTTCAGGTATTGGTTTTATTATGGCCTTAAGCATGGACATTGCATTAATTAATATTCCTGATGAAAGTCAAAATAATGCATCTGGCATAACTACAACATATCAGACATTGGGTGAGTCAATGGGTACTGCAATTATTGGTATAATCCTTGTTCTTGGAGTAATCTGGGGTACTGTGTATGCGGTTGATCTTTATGCGCCTGAACATTTATATGATGAACAAGTTTATCAAGATGTCTTTGATTATTTCCAGAAGGTAGGGAATATAGATGAGATTAAATCAGAGAACAGTACTGTTGTGAATGCTGCTGATATCATTATTCAGGAGTCAATGGGATTCGTTATGACGATAACGGCCATCATTATGGCGATCGTTTTTGCTTTGACGTTCAGGTTGGATGATAATAAGATTAAAAGACCATGAGAGTTTATTCTTTCATGCTTTTTTTAATATTGTTTTTATTTTTTAGTTTCCCATTTTTTAATTTATCAAAAAATATTGCTAAATAGAATTGGAGAATAATTCATTATCATTTTTTTCGTTTTTTCACAAAGTCCAATCTTTCAAAAATTTTGTTGATTTGAAATTTTTTTTATTCTGTTTAAAAATAGTTAACTTATATTAATTCTAAATAAAATATATTATTAGAGTAATTATGAATAGGGCATTAAAATCAAAAATTATCATGTTTGTCTCAATGATGTTGTTCATGATTTTTTATATGGTGATATTTGGAAGTAAGAATGCTGTAATCGGTATGATGGTGGTCATGGCGGCGTTCATGAATCTGAGTAATGATTTGTCATTTAAAGCAAAATCTTCTTTTATTAAAATACTGTTATTGCTCTTGGTGTTAGGCATTGCATCGTTTTTGAATAATCCATTGACTATCTTTGGATGCATATTTACCTTTGTTGTTGTCTTTGCAACTACTTTCACGTCCTATAATCTTTTTGGTACCCATGTTTATTTACCGTACCTGATGATATATTTTATGATGGTTGGAATTCCAGTTTCTGTTGAAATGTTGCCGATGAGGCTTTTGTCTCTTGTCTTCGGTGCGGTTTTCATCGTTGGATTGAATATGGCAATTAACAGGAAAAAAGATTATAAACTGTCAAAAGCAACTATTGACATGTTAATTTCTGAATTAGACAAAGCTATAGATTTGAAATTGGATGGAAAAGATGTTTTTTCGGATAATTTCCGTACAATCAACGGATTTTATTTGAGTATTTTCAACAGGTCCGAGTATAAATATTTCCCATCTGAAATTCACAAATCCGTTTTGAATGTTGTCAAATCATTTCAATACATTGGAAAGATTATATCTGAGCATGATTTGTCAAATAAGGAACTGCTTTACATAAGGAGTGTTTTGTCTCAAATCAAACACATTGATTTGGAGGACATATTTGACGGTATTGAAATAGAATCAAAAGTGATGTATCTTGTTTTATTAAATTTGGAGATAATTTCAAATGAAATCAGAAAAGATTTAACCGATGAAATAATGCTTCCAGATAAAAACACATTAAAAACCCAGTTCAAATCATTAATCAGACAGTATTTCAGTTTCAGATCTGTCAAGTTTACTTTTGCATTTAAAATGGCCTTTTTAATGTTTGTCTGGCAGCTGCTGACGCTGATGTTTAATTTGCCATTTACAAAATGGCTATATTTCGCTACAATCTCGTTAATGTTACCTTATATTAATGATGTTGCATATTCTGCAAAGTCACGACTTCAGGGAACATTTATCGGAGTTTTTGTTTTTGCAGCAATTCTCATAATTGTCCCTTATCTTAACGTTTCATTTAACGTAATTTCTGTTGCAGTAATGGTTGTCTGTATGTTTATAATGGTCATTAAATTGGAGGATAAACTGATTTTGACAATTGTCACTACTGTGATATCAGTCATGACTGCACTGATGTATATTCCACCACCTGAAGCAATGGAATTGAAGATATTGTGGGTAACTGTTGCAGTTGTAGTTGTCACATTATTCAATTATAAATTCCTGCCTTATTCTGTTGAAATTGAAACAAAGAACAATCTGAAAACATCTTATATACTAAATCAACAGTCAATCGATTTGGTTAAACAGAAATGCATGGCAACGGGACCTGATAAAAAAACAACATTATTGGTTTTAAGCAATGTTGTACGGGAAAACATTGAAATAACTGAGGAAAACCGGGAATTATATGCCCTACAGGTAAAAATTACTGATATTTGCAATTTCATTTTGAATTATCTGGATTTGATTTCAATATCTGATGATTTGGCTAAAAATTTGGTTGAAATAATTGATGATAATGCGTTGGCAGATGTAAATTTAAATATCAAAGATAAAATATGTGCATATTCAATGGAACATGTCATGAGCTTGTTTAAAGATGAACAGATGATTATCGAAGGATTTGATTAATAATTTTATTTCGAATGATTAATTTCTGCTTTTGAATTAAAATTACTTTAGAAAATGATGTTGAATTCTGAAGAGATGGCATGTTTTTGAAATCAACAAAGTTTTTGAAAGAGCCACAAGGTCACACTTCAAAAATATTTATTATCAATGAAATATCTTATAATGCGAGTAAATAGGAGGAATTATTTTGACTGAAGGCAATGAATTGGATTCTACTTATGGAATTTCCGATGAAGAGCTCACTGAAAGGTTTAAAGAATCAATTACAATTGATCCAGAAATATGTAAAGTTAAAGGACTTCCTATTGCCGGATATGATGATGAATTAGATAGTCCCTACATTGAGTATCCTGATTGAAGGGGAGTATATCCAAATGAAAAATAGGCTTCCGGAAGTCATTGTTTTTGCAGGTCCGAATGGCAGCGGAAAAACTACTATAACTCGTATGGCTAAAACCGTTGGTGTCTACATTAACGCTGATGACATAAAAAAATCTAATTCTTGCAGTGATTTGGAGGCTGTTTTGAAAGATGAAGAACTTAGGGAGTCTATGCTTAATCAAAATAAAGATTTCACTTTTGAAACAGGGTTATCTACAGTAGAAAGCCAAAGATAAAGGATACTTTCTAAGATGCATTTATGTCCTCACATCAAATCCTGAAATCAATAAAATACGTGTTTATATTAGAGAATCAATGGGTGGACACAGTGTTTATGAAGAAAAAATCAAATCAAGATATTTCAAGGCACTATCTTTGATTCCTGAATTGGTTGAAATATAAGATATTGTCCATATATATAACAATACAAATGTTCCATTTAGGATTTTCAAAAAAAGAAAAGATGTTTATTTCCATTGGGAAAATAAGTATTGGAGTTTTCCCGATATTGAAAAACTCACTGGAATTAGTGCATACACTAATTAATAATAATTTTTTTTAAATTAATTCACTCGAGTTAAAGCAATAAATATTTTGTATAGTATATGGGCAAAATCCTTTTTAAATGATTTATGGTCTTTATAATATCTATTAAACTTTAATATTTATTTCAGCAGATGATAACTTGGTATCGGTTATTAAATAGGTTAATAAATTATTATTCATACTTATTTTCATAAAAACAGTTTTTTAATTAATTATTTTTTATAAATGTTTTGGCTGTTTTTAGATGGGTGCTATATTTTGTATGGTATTGGCATAACATTAACTTTATATGGATTTTGGTTTTTAATGGTAATGATGGTATTGCATATTCCATCACCTAATTCTTTATAAATGTATTTTTGAATATGTTTTCTAATTCGATTTTAGTTTCATCATCATAGAAGTCATTGCCCAAATCGGTTGTTAATGTAAACATTGCGAGTTCATAAATTACTTTATTAAGTTTTTTCCCTTTATCAGTTAATGTATATTCAATACTTTGGTTATTTTCATCGCTCTTTCTAGAGATAAGTCCGTTTTCTTCCATTTCTTTTAGGCAATTGCTTAAAACTTTATTGGATAGATTAGGTTTTCCTTCTTTAAATTCATTGAAACGTTTTTTTCCAAAAAACATATCTCTTAAGATTTGAATAACCCATTTTCTGCTGATTAATTCCATTGCAAGTTCCATTGGACATTTTCCTGCTTTTTTATCACTGTTCATTTAATGTCTCCTAAATTATTATAATGTTTATTTCTTAATATTAATTAGTTTTAAGTAACCTGGAAGTAACTTTATTCTTTTTATACCTGCTAAAATATATTATGATTAAATAAAAGTTTGACTTTTATTGAAATTTAAGGTGATAAATTATGAAATTTAATGCATGGAATGATAATGAGAAATTTTTCTCATCAAAAATCGCACAAAATGTAATTTCTACCGCTTGTGGTTCTGACATTAACACTGCTTGTGGCAGTGATGTGACTGCTTCTGCTTGTGGTTCTGACATTAACACTGCTTGTGGCAGTGATGTGACTGCTTCTGCTTGTGGTTCTGACATTAACACTGCATGCGGATCAGATATCACCACAGCTTGTGGTTCTGACAGATTTTAAGATTGATTCAATCTTAAATCTTTTATTTTTTTATATACTATTTTTTGAGGAGTTGTTTTTTATGGCCGATTTTTTTGCATTTCAATGGCATATCCTTGATGATTGCGATCAGCGATGCAAGCATTGCTATATCTTTTCAGAGGAAAACGACAAGGAATTAATAACAATGAAGTATGAGGATATGGAGATTGTTTTGGATAACTGCTTAAAATTCTGCCGGAAAACAAACAGGACACCATATTTCAGTATTACTGGAGGGGATCCGATTCTCCATCCTGACTTTTGGCAATTGCTTGAAATGTTGCACGAAAAGGAGATTCATTATTCAATACTGGGAAACCCATTTCACATTACTGATGAAGTTGCAAAAAGACTTAAAAGCTTAAGCTGCAGACAATATCAACTGTCTTTGGACGGCCTAAGGGACACCCATGACTATTTTAGAAAACCCGGTTCGTTTGACATTACATTGGATAAAATCAAAACCCTGCAGGATGCGGGAGTCAGGGCCAGCATCATGACCACAGTTTCCAAGACAAACATTGATGAAATTCCTGATTTGATTGATGTTGTTGTTGAAAATAATGCAGGTTTATTCAGCTTTGCAAGATATTGTCCGACAAGCCTTGAAAAGGCGACACAAATGACTCCTGAAGAATATAGGAACCTTTTGGAAAAGGTATGGAAAAAATACAATGAATATAAAGACAGCAAAACATTTTTTACACTAAAGGATCATCTATGGACATTATTCTTATATGAAAAAGGGTTATATGAGATTCCGGAAAATTTGAATGATGATGTTGTCTATGACGGATGCAATTGTGCAAACAGTCATTTGACAATTTTGCCGTCCGGCGATGTCTTTGCATGTCGCAGAATGGACAGCAAGGTTGGAAATGCCTTAAATGAATCAGTATATGATATTTTCATGGGTGATGATATGGACGAATACAGACAATTTGAAAAATTTGAAAAATGCAGCAGATGCGAATTGCTGAGATTCTGCAGGGGTTGTCCTGCTGTAAGCTATGGAACAACCCATGATATGTATTCGCCAGATCCTCAATGCTGGAAAGAGGTGTTATGATGAAAGCAGTTGTTTTGGAGAAAACTTGTAATGCGGATGAGCTGGAAGTTAGCGAAGTTGAAGTTCCTAAAGTTAAGGATGGTTGGGTTTTGGTTAAGGTTCTAGGCTTTGGAATTAATAGGGCTGAAGTAATTTTAAGGGATTATGAAGCTGATGAGGATTATATTGAATTGCCTGTAATTCCGGGTATTGAATGCGTTGGTGAAGTAGTTGACTCATCAAATACTCGATTTAAAAACGGTGATAGGATAGCTGCACTTATGGGTGGAATGGGAAGAAGCTTTGACGGGGGATATGCCGAATATGTTTTGCTTCCTGAAAAAATTGTCTTTAAAATTGATGAAGAGGTTTTTGACAAATTGGCATTGGAGGAAATAATAGCAATTCCTGAAACTTATTTCACTGCCTACGGGTCTTTAATGTCACTTAATCTTATAAAGGAGGATACTCTATTAATCAGAGGAGCAACATCTGCACTGGGACTTTCTGCAATTCAGCTTGCAAAACAAATGGGATGTGAAATATTTGCAACATCCAGAAGCGAGGAGAGATTTGACAAATTAAAGTCAAACGATGCTGATGAGTGCTTTGCTGATGATGGTTGTCTGGCTGAAAAATTAAAATGTGATAAAGTATTGGAACTGATTGGTCCTAAAACTCTTGAAGATTCAATGAAATGCCTTAACAGTGGAGGAATATGCTGCGTTACAGGCGTTTTGGGAGGTATTGAGTATATGGATGAATTCGATCCAATCAAGATTATTCCAAATGGCTGTTACCTCACTTCTTTTTTCAGCAATTATCCGACACAGGAGATAATGGACAGTCTATTTGATTTCATTGTTGAAAATAACATTAAACCTGAAATTTCAAGGGTATTCTATAATTTGGAAGATATTGGAAAGGCACATGCTTTGATGGAGTCAAACATGGCTCAGGGAAAGATTATATTTAAATTGGAGTAGTTTATATGGTTACTAAAGAAGAATGTTTTAAACAGTTGGGGGAAGTGATTGATGCAGTTTTGTCCACTGTTGATGATAATGGCAATCCTCAGTCAAGAATTATTGATATAATGCATATTGAAGATGACAGGATATATTTTTTAACCGGCAGGGGTAAGCATGTCTATTCGGAAATCATGAATCATCCCAAAGTCAGTTATCTAAGCTTGAAGGACAATAAATCCATCAGAATTAGCGGTGAGGCCCATAAATTAGACAACCAAAAATATTGGATAGATTTGATATTTGAAAACAATCCATTCATGAATAACGTTTATCCCGGAAATGCAAGATATATTCTTGAGCCTTTTTGCATTGAGGATTATGAGATGGAATTCTTTGATTTGACACAAAAGCCGATTTTCAGACAATCCTTCAAATTCGGTGATGCTGAAATAACAGTTAAGGGATTTGAGATAACTGATGATTGTATTGCTTGCGGGACTTGTCAGGCAAGTTGTCCGCAGCAGATTCCAGTTTTTGTTGAAGATAAGTTTGAAATTCCACAGGAACATTGTTTGCATTGCGGATTATGTTACGAAAATTGTCCGAATAGTGCAATTGTTAAAAGAGAATAATTGATTCATTTCATCTAATCTATTGGAGTTTTAGTCTTCTTATTTAATAAATTGGGTAAAAATAGATTTTTTTTAAGATTGAATAAGGATAAATTTGTTAAACAAATTTTGACACATCCTCATTCAACATCATATCTACTGGTCGATACTGTGCCGGCCAAACATCCTAAGATGTTATACAATATTATGAACCTCAAAGTATATAAAAGTTTCATTTATTACTCATTTCTATATTAAAGCAATATTTCATCATAAAAACAATTTTATATTCTTAAATCAATCTTTATTTTTAAAAATAAGAAATTATAAATAGTTTTAAAAGAAAATATCTGATTCTAAAACACTAATATAATAATCATATCTACTGGTGTTTTAATGAATTGGAAAGAGCATTCAATTAAAAACACTCCAATCAAGTTGAAAATATGGTGCTTGCTATCTCTTATTTATTCCTAGCAAGTTACTATGTATTGTTGGCCATTAACTTGTTAATGTAAAACAATCTATGATGTCGAATTGGAAGCCTAGTTGGATTTCATCCGAAATTTTCTAATTTGATAAACTGACAATTTAAATGACAATTAGCTTTAATATGTGTTTTATAGCTTCCTTTTTTACACATAGTTTAATATTATTATTTCCACTTTAAAAACACCAAATATTATTGATAGTATTTATATGATGATATATTAAATATTATACTGTAAGAGCTAAAAGCAATAAATATTTTGTATAGTATACGGGCAAAATCCTTTTTAATTAGTTCTCCAGTTAGTAATCTTTTTATTAAATGTCAAATATATTCAATAGTATGTTTGAAACAGTTTTTTATTTTCCGTGGGAAGTTTCTCTGATAATATTCTTGCAAAGTACTCTTCCAGGTTTCGTATTAGGATTTTTTGAAGTTATTGCAGAGGCGGTCTCTAAAAATGTCCTTGCATTGTTATTCATTTTAATCTATTTGGCATACAACAAGGATTGGGGTAAATTCACATTGCTTTCGTTGGGCGTGGCTGGTGTGTGCTGTGAATTTGTCAAGGTGACAGTTGCACGTTTAAGGCCATATGCTGCTGTTGATACAATCAAGTGCATTCGTGCCGATGTGGCCGATCAGAATCCTCTTGATTTTAAAATACAGGGATATTCGTTTCCAAGTGGACATACGATGATGGCAACCAACCTGTTTTTGGCAATTCCGATATACGTCAGGAATATTCAATATATATCTATTGGATTGGTTGGAGTTTTGATTGTTGCTCTTTCAAGGGTCGGATTAGGCGTTCACTTTCCGACTGATACTATTGTAGGGTTCATCATTGCTTTGGCAATAATCTTAATATTGTCTCGTATTTACGATAAGATTGAAAATAGGGCATATCTTTATTTGTCTATTTGCGCTCTGTCTTTGGTTGGTGTATTGTTAAGTATGTGGCATTGGCTTTGGGAATTTCATTAGGTTTTCTTGTTGAGGAAAAATATGTAAACTTCGAAAATCCTAAAAGCAGAAGGGATGCAATAGTCAGGATTGTTGGAGCAGTCATATTGTTTATACTGCTTTTTGTCTTAATCCCGAAATTTGCAGGCAATACTGACCTGGTTAAATGTATTGTGCATTCTCTATGTACTTTCATAATGCTTGCCATATATCCTTTAGCTTTTAAAAAGATTGATAGGGATGGATGACTTAATCCATTTAATCATCTTTACTTTTTTTGAGAATATTTTTTTCACATCAATTGATATGTGTTGTGACCGTGTCAGATCAACGTTTTAGAATTATGATAATAAACACTATAAAAATCTCAGCAAGGATAAACCAAAGAATGGATTCATTACCATGACTATGCATGAATGTGAAAAGTATGACGGCAGAGACAATAAATCCAAATAAAGAAATTATTGGTCGATTTAATCTTGTTATTAGATAGATGCTGACTGTACAGATAGCTAAACAAATTATTCCACATATGAATATAGGATAATTATTAACTGAAATAGGTGAAAGCACAATCCATATTACTCCAATTATCAGGGTTATTAATGCTATATTTAACAGTATTTTTTTTAGAGTCTTATTTTTTTTCGCCCCATTATCTTTGATTTTTGCATCTTCTTTCAAAAATTCGAGTTCATTATCAGATTTGAACGTTTTAACGACTTCTTTATTTTCATATTTTTCATCAAAATTATTTAACAAGTATCTTAAGAATACATAATATACAATTGCGAATATTATTTCAGCAATTGTTATTCCAATAAGGACACAGCTGCCATTAGACAGCATATTATTCAATACATATATTAAACAGGTTATCAATCCAATTTTGATACAAGTGAATAACAGTGAATACATACTTTTTCCAAAACCATCTAACATTTTTGAAGAAATAATGGAAAATGGAATTGAAAGCATTATGACTGTTCCCAAAATCGATATCCAATATATTTCTGTTTGCATTCCCGTAATTGAAAAAAAGCTGAATGCTAAATCGCGTAAAATTATGAATGCTGTCATCACTACAACTGTTGTTATAAGAGATACTTTAAGTGTATATTTATACATTTCATTTAATTCATCGAATTCATGTGCACCGAATAAATGTCCTGTAACACTCATTAATGCCCTACCATAACCCTTAACAGGTGCACTCAATAAATTTTTAAGTTTATTTGATGCGGAATAAAGTACTGGTCCAATAGGTCCCATTGTTATTGTTAATATGCCATTAATAAATGATGATGAGAAAGCCCATAATCCATCATCCAAGAAATTAGGAAATGCGACTTTGAAAATTTCAACAAGTATATACATGCGGAATTTAAAGTATTTTCTAGATAATGGAATTTTTGTTCTTCTAGTCAAATATAGAAATACAAAAACAATAAAAGGAATTAGTGAAGATAAAACAGTGGCATATGACGCTCCTTTAACTCCCAAATTCAAATTAAAAATAAAAATAGGATCCAATATTATATTTAAAACATTTGATGAAATTATGAATATGGTTGGTATTCTCGAATTTCCTTCTGCCTATAAAGTTTCAGAGAAAAAATTAACAAACATGAATATATATGCAAAAGCTATAATTGGAATTAAATAATCCCAAATTAAAATATATGAGTCTGCCTGGTCTACACTGTATAATATTCCCTGAGCGAATAAAGCGCATATTACTATAAAAATCCATATTATATTTGTTAGAATTATTCCATGAATTAATGTATTGTATGCACTTTCATAATCATCAATTCCCATAAAACGAGACATCAGAGAATTTGCTCCTTGCCCAATTGAATCGCCGAATGAAAATATAAGAGAGACAAAAGGTATTGAAACACCTACTGCAAAAGAAGCATGAACGCTTATTTGTGATATCCAGGCCATATCGACAATACCATAAATTGCATCAAAAATACAAAAAGCGATTATTGGTATGCTTAATTGCCAAAATGATTTTTTAGGCAGTGAAACCATGTCAATTCTCTCATTCATCATTAAAAATTTTATTTTTATTTAATATAAATATGTTTCACATTATGTTTCTAATAAGGGGAGGATGTGATGTTTGAAACATGTAGTTTAAAATTTATATGGTATTGAGTCAAATATTAGGGTATCGCAGATAAAGTAGTAACTATTTTTTATAGTATACAGGCAAAATCTTTTAAATAATTTATTTTATTAAATAAGTTCTATTTTTTATAATAAAAAATAGTATAATGGGGTTTCACTTTTTTCAAGATATAACATGGTAATATTGCGCCTATGCTAAAAACAATTATTAAAATTAAAAATGGTGCAATCTAGTTGAATTGTTATATATTTCTCTAGATGATATTATGAAATGATTTATCTAAGGACAATATACATATGGCCTTTGGTATGTAATCTTATTTATCATGAATGCAACTACACCAACATATTATTCTTGGAATAATGTTTTTCATTACGCTAAAATGTAAAATTTAGAAGATTATTGGGAAGTACCTTCACTAAATCAATTAAACTCGATGTAACTATATTTTAAAAAAATCAACAAGTCAACCTAAATTTAATTTTATCGGACACCTTTATTTTAAAAATTTCATTATCAACTTAACACTTGCATTTAATACTCCTTAAACTGCTAATCTAATTAATTACACTTATTTTACAAATTATCCATGGTAATTAACAGAATTTCCATTTTTCATCCGGCCATAATATTCTGCAGTGGCAGAGAAAAGTGTGTCTTTGATAGAGTTAAGTGCAGTTTCACATGCTGTAACACCTATGATAAATCATACAGTTATCTACAATAGCTACTTTTTTAGATTCGATTTAATGATTTGACATTAACATTAACGGATGCAATATTGTAAATAAAATCTGATTTTAAAATAGAATATATATGAAAGAGTTTCAATAATGTAGTTTTGAATAAGTAATAGTGAATGTCAATGTTGTGTATTAATCCATGTTCCTAAAACAATTATAATTTTATGAAATCATTGCTCATTTTTAAAAATAAGAAATTTTAATAGTTTTAAGACAAAATATCTAATTTTAAAAATAGTAATATGATATATGGTTGGTGTTGTTTTTATCTAAATAATGCAAGAATACCATGACCTCTTCAGGGTCGTGGATGAATTGCATAAATGGAATTGAGAGTACTTTTCAAATGCTCTCTCTTTAAAATTAAATATTATTGTAATTAAATTACTATATAACAATCACATAATGATTGAACCGAGGGTTCCACTAGGATTGCCTAGAAAAGACTCAATTAACCCATTGAGCAAAAAACAAAATCTATGAATCCTCACCTTCTATAAGGTGAGGTTGTTCAATTTCATCAAAAATAGATTACCTTTTTAATATACTAACTACTAAAATAAAATTATATTAAATAAAAATGGATAATATGGGTATTAAATTCATTTTTTTCTTTTAAATGATATTTGGCGGAATATTTGTATAATAGGGATATTATGAATAATATGATTAATTTTGAAGGAATAGAACTTGACCAAGAATTATTGGAAAGAACAAATCCTATATTTAACACTGCCAGAATGACTCTTTTTCAATTGGCTGCTGCAGGTCATGATGATGCCAAGGATATAGCTCAAAAGTTGAATCTTACTCGGGAAGATACACAAGATAGTAAAACAGTTAAGGCCGATGAAGATGACCTTTTCATTAACAGTGTGGTTATGGAAGTAAGATATGTTACTAATGGAAAAATAGCTAAAGAATCAGGTTTTACTGAAGTTGACTTGCCATGTGGTTTCACACCTAGAGCCATTGAATTTGCAAAAAGTGGCAGGAAATTTGTTGGAATGGATCTTCCCGCAACCATTAATGAAGTTGAACCGGCTATTATGTCACTTCTAGATGAAGAACAGAAAAAACTTGTTAATTTCGAGGGTGTAGATGCAACTAATTATCAATCGCTTAAGTCTGCATTTGATAAGATTGAGGGGGAGGTATGTATAACAACAGAAGGACTCCTGATGTATCTTACAGATTCCGAGATGGATGTCCTGTGTGACAATATTAAAAAGATTCTTGCAGAGCATGGTGGATATTGGATTACTCTTGACCCTGAGATGTCTCTTCTCTACCTTTTGATAGTAAAATCATTCTATGGGGAGCGAACACGGGAGATTATGTGGCAGTCTAAGTATAGAATAGATGACAAATCTGATGTAAATGCTATAGAAAATACAATAACCATTAGCGTCCGAGGTGATGTTCAGGAAAATATGAAGAATGCAATGAATTATATTAAATCCAAGGGATTTAAGTTGGAGAGGCTTCCGTATGCTGACCATGTGCCTGAGTTTAAAAGTTTAGAAAAGGCAAATCCTAAGATTGCAGCTCAGATTAGGGAAGGTTTTAAGAGAGTTTGTATCTGGAAGATTACAGTTGATGAATCAGTTAATGTTGACATTTCTGATGCCGGGGCAGAGTCATTTAATGCGGATGCATCAATTGATGGTGACAGGCTTAATTTGGTTTTGTCAGGAAATCTTGATACATTGAGTGCACCTGAGCTTCTTGCTAATTATGAGAAGATTAAGAAAGATAATACTCTCAACAGTGTGTTTATTGACTGTTCTAAACTAGAATATGTGTCCTCTGCAGGGCTACGTGTTCTTCTTATTATGCAAAATGACTGTGAGGATGGGGTTATAATGAAGTCATGTAATGAAACTGTTATTGGAGATTTATCAAATACTGATATAAAAATACTGTAAGAGCTAAAAGTACATTATATTTTCTAGAGTATACGCGCCACAAGATTTTTAAATGATTCATGGCCTTTTATAATATCTATTAAACTTAAATATTTATTTCAGCACGTAATAACTTGCTATTGGTTATTAAATGGATTAATCAATCATTATTCATTCTTATTTCCATAAAAAGAGTTTTTTTTAATAATTATTTTTTATTGCTTTTTTTAGGAGGGTGCTTATATTATGTATGGTGTTGGTTAATACTAAACATCAACATTTCTTAATACATTAAAAAAATAAAACTATTTTTTTGGTGTGAATTTTAAAATGTTTTGACAATAATTTTTAATTAGATTAATGAATAGACATTATATTGAAGATGTAACTAATAAGGATGATAGAATGGGTATTGATTTGACAGATATCGGAATTGAAGAAGGACAGAAATATGAAGGGATTTACACTACCATGAGCAAGGACGGTGTAAAAAATGCAGCGCCAATAGGAATTGTATGCAAAGGCAAAGACAAACTTGGATGCAGATTATTTGTCGGCACCCAAACCCTGAAAAATATTATGGAAACACGCAGATATGTTGTAAATATCACTTTTGACCCTATAAATTTTGTAAATTCAACAATCGGAAACCTGGATATTGAAGAGTTTACAGATGATGATGACTTGGCAATATTGAAAAATGCAGAAGCATATGTCATTTGTGATGTTACAGACATTAGAAAAATGGATCCGATTAAGGACCATGTAACATCAAATGGGGAAGCTTATATCATAAGCAGTGATGTTGTAGAAATTGTCAAAAATCATCCGTGTGCAAAGGCTTTAAACCGAGGTGTATTCGCCCTTCTCGAATGCCTTACAAACTATACTCGACTGGACTTAGTAAGTAAGGAACAGCAGGATTATTTTATCGGAAGGTTTAATGAAAACAATCGCATGATTAAGAGGGTTTCAGGACAGGATACGATAAAAGCAATGGAAATTCTTAAAAACAGCATGATAAAAAAGGGTTTTGATGTTGAATAAGGCCTGTATGTGTGGAGCTAAAATTATCAAATATTTTGTATAGTATATAGGCTAAATTTATCAATAATTCTTTTAATAAGTAATGTATATGGTGAAATGAATGTCTCGTTTAAATTTTGAAGATGAAAGGATTAATTTTACTCCGCTTATTCTTTATGTTGATTATATTCACATTCTTCACAGGGAGTATTTGATTGAGAATTATGAAAATCTTGCTCCTGTTGATGTTACTTATCTGATGAACATTTTTTATAATCCCAATTGCTCCCAAAAGGATTTATCGGAATTGCTTTTTGTTTCAGAGTCAAATGTCACTCAAATTATTAAAAAATTGGAAAAAAATGGATTTATTACAAGAAATCCTGATGAAAAAAACAAAAGCCGTAAGATTCTTAACCTAACTAATGAGGGTAAAATAATAGTATTTAAACTAATAAAGGAAATGTATGAGTGGGAGGGGAATTTCTTTAAAGATTATTCTCCTGAAGATGTTGAAAAGTTCAAAAAGATGATTTATGACTATTCTCAAAAAACAATTGACTCATTAGAACAATTTAAATAGTCGTTTTAATATAAGGTCATATAATGACTTAAGTTACTTAAGTCTTTGAATGGTGATATTATGGCCGATAAAGAAAAAACTATTGAAGTACTGCAGGCAATTGTAACTGGATTATCAGCAAATTCCTTTGGACACAGAATCCAATCCAAGGTATTTGCAGGATTGGGATTTCAATCCCTTGGTGATAAGTATGCAACACATGCAACAGAAGAAATGGACTTTGTAGAACAATTCATGGACCGCATATTGGATTTGGGCGGTGAAATAAAGCAGGAGGCTCAAGAAGCTAAACCAATATACACTGACATAATTGAATTCATTGAAGCGGATTACAATGTGTCTGTGGAAGGAATTGCATTTTTAAATGAAGTCATGGACTCAGGCATTTTTGATGCAACAACCTATGATTTGATGAAGGTCTACCTTAAAGACGAAGAAGAGGATATGTACTGGAGCGAACAGCAATTGGACCTTGTAAAAATGATTGGCAAACAGAATTATTTAACACAATTATTAATAAATGATCAAAATGGAAATTAAAGCAGTAAAAACATATGAAAACGGTTTCATGACACAAGCCTTTGCCTTTGGCGGTGAAGGCGGAGAATTTGATGCATCAATCAAATACAGATCAAGCATTCAGAATTATTTGATTGACACAGGCGATGATGTGATATTGATTGATACTGACATGCCTTCAGAGATGCCTCCTCAGGAAGTGGATGAGAATACTCCACTGTCCATGGGTACAAGGATTTCAGATTATCTTTCTGCCCTTAAAGAGATGGGATATGACAAGGATGATGTAACCAAAATACTGATTACTCATAAGCATGCCGACCATACCGGAGAGATAAGGCAATTTCCTAATGCTAAGGTATACCTCTCTAAAACTGAAGCTGAGGAATTGAATTTCGAAGGCGACAACATTGTGCCTGTCGAATTTGATGACGGCCCTTTCTATAACTTTGAAAAGTCACAAAAAATAGTGGATGATGTATATTTAATTGAAGCAATCGGCCACACTACAGGCAACAGCATTGTAATTGCAAAGAACGATGATTTATTCTACATGTTCCACGGTGATGTCACATATACTGATGAGGCATTGTATGCAAACAAGTTGTCAGTTGTTTTTGAAGATATCGAAAAAGCAAGGGAAACCCTTGACAATGTCAGGGAATTTGTCAAAAATCAGCCTACAGTATATCTGTCTACACACACTCCGTTAGGTCATGAAAACCTTGAAAATAAAAGTGTCATTGATTTGGAAAATCCTCCAGAAAGCATTTATCCAAAATAAATGCTTTTTTTTACTTTTTTTGGTTAAAATGAAAATATTGTATTTCACATCCACCGGAAACAACTTGTATATTGCACAGAATTTGGGTGGAGAACTTTTAAGCATTCCACAATTGGTTAATGACAACATCTTTGACATTGAAGATGATGTGGTGGGCATTGTTTTTCCAGTATATTATGCAACATCGCCTAAAATTCTGAGGGAATATCTCAAAAAAGTCAATATTACTACTGACTATCTGTTTTTAATTGCATCTTATGGATCCGACGGTGACCAGAATGCCTTAAGGATAATGACTAAAACATTAGAAAAAAGGGGATGGCAGTAAACTATACAAATTCCGTTTTGATGGTGGACAATTACCTGCCTATGTTTGACATGGCTAAGGAAAAGGAAATCAAAGATGAAAATGATATTTTAAATGCAATCAGTATTATCAAAGATGATATTTTGATGAAAAAAGAATTTAAACTTTCTAAAAAGATGTTTACTACTGTGCCATTCATTGAAAAAGTCTTGGAATCCACAATGTCTAAAAAATTCAAGATTGTTGTCGACAAGGAATGTTCCAATTGCCAGATATGTACAAAAGTATGTCCAAGGGGCAACATTGAATTAACGGAAGGAAAACCTGTTCTGGGAGACAATTGTGAATTCTGTCTAGGTTGTGTTCATCACTGCAAGAACAATGTTTTAAATTTAAATCAGGAAGCCAATCCTGATGAAAGATATCTCAATCCTAATATTAAAGTTGCTGAAATAATAAAGAGCAATAATATTAAATAGTACAATTCAAAACTAAAATTACATTATATTTTGTATTGTATATGGGCAAAATCCCTTTAAAATATTATGTGTATTGCGGTGTTTTTAAGTATTAAAAATTAAATATTTTAGTGTAGGAGCTATAAGTACATTATATTTTGCATAGTATACGGGCAACAAACTTTTACAATGGTTTATGGACTTTGTATTATTTGTTAGGGTCTTATAATTGCTTTTTTTTGTTTTAAACTTATATTGGGTCTTGTGATAGTTTAATTATTCATTATTTATTCTTCTATTTATAAAAAAATTCTTATAATACTTTTAAAAATAATATTAAAAAACATTTAGAATGGCAAAAAAGAAAATGTGAAAAACTGTATTTCCGGCACAACAGCAGTTATTTCTGAAGAATACGCAGATATGAAAAATTCATGTCAAACATTTCATTATTATAATTGTTATTATTTTGTTTTCTTTAAAAAATTGTTTGAGGTATTTTTGTAAAATTGCAACACAACCGTTGACCGCCCCATGCTTAAATAAAGACTAAATTTAAATAATGAACAGTCCCAATTATAATATATGGGTAAATCAAATAAGTATACAAAAAATATCGCCATATCTGAAACAAAAACATTTGCTATTCTATTGGTTATTTTTTATCATTGTATGCTTTTTTATAGAAATCCAACTATTGTCTGGCCATTAAATGCAGGCATTGCTTCACCAGGTGTAATTGCATTATCCGCATTTCTTGGTGCCTGTTTAGTGCCTTCTTTAGCTTTATGCTCCGGATTTCTATTTCTTTTGTCTACAAGAAATCATCCCCGTAGTAGATGGAAGATGCTTAAAAATAAAGTTAAAAGATTAATAGGGCCTTATTTTATATATGGTGCACTTTGGCTTGTTCCGTTATATACCTTTTTCGATATACCTACTATGGGTCGCCCTTTACATACTGATTTTGTAAGCGGTTTTCTAGCAATGTGTATGGGACTTTTTACGGATCATTTATGGTTTTTATTGCCATTGTTCTGGGCAACATTATTTTTCATAATTATAAGAAATCTTTTGGATGGAAAAAAATTGATTGTGGCTAGTGCTCTATCAGTTATTGCTGCAGTATGCGTTGAATTATTTTTAGCAGATATTCATTATTATTGTATAGCAGAATCCGGTCCTTTCTTAGTTGTTTTTTTTATTGGAATTTTATTATATCATTTCAATGAAAAAATTGAGAAATGGAATTTAAAAATATACTGCATAATCTCATTAGCTCTGTTTGCAGTATTGGGGTTATTCGTTTATTTAAATATTGATAATACTGTAGTTTCTTATATTGAGCAGATTTCAGGTGCATTATTGTTTTATTTCATATTCATGGCAGTTTCAAGAACTTCCTTTTCTGATAAGCTCAATCAGTCAAGATTTTATAATTTTTGTGAATCTCATTCCATGAATATTTATCTGCTGAATTGTCCGTTTATGCAAATTTATTTCCTTTTACTTAATCCGTTAATAGGAACAAATGTTTATTTAACTATTCTGTGTCTTTGGATATTGTCATATCCTTCAATATTCATTGCAGTATGGATTCAGAATAAACTGAAAATGGCTTTAGTCAATAAAATTCCAATTCAAAAAATCGGCGGTTAACAGTAATTGATGATAATCGTATCATTCAATATATTGAATAGGTGATTATCTGACAAAACAATTGAAAAAGGTGTTAATGTAATAATTTTTGATATAAAAAAATAGAGTTTCTAAATAAACATTTGAATGCAATATATGATAATCTTCAGATTCAAAAAAGCAAATAATATTAAACCCTGAGGTAAATGAAAATGAAACTTGAAAATTACCAATACAAAACACATGACAATAACATAATCAACTATTATGAAGCTGACAGCAACAATCCCATACTATTGATAATACATGCCCAAAGTGCAAACTCAAGTAGCTATTCCGGTGTAATCAAGGAATTGTCCAAAAAATTCCATTTAATTATAATTGATTGCTATGGGCATGGGAAAAGTTCCCATAACAAGGAAAAATATAATATAATCAGCCAGGGCGATGATTTAATCGAATTTATTCGGCATAAAACTGATGAAAAAATATCTATATTGGGCCATTCCTCCGGAGGGCTCATTGCCTGTTATATCGCTTCAAAATCAAATCTTTGCGATAATCTGATACTTGAAGACCCTCCACTTTTTTCAAGCGTAGGTGAAAAAAGGTTCAATTACTACAACTACAATGACCTTTCAACGATTTGTCACAATTTCATCAATCAAGATGAAGAAGAGGATTTTGTGTACTATTACTTCATGAATCAGTACATGTGGAATTTCTTTCCTGAAAATTCAAGGGAAAAAATCAGAAACAAATCTGGAAAATCTGCACTGAAATATAGGAAAAAACATCCTGACAAGCCACTGAAAATCAGATTTTGGCCTAAAAAATTCCTAGAAGCATTCAACGGAATGGAGCAATATGATCCTTACTTCGGAGAGAACTTCTACAATGACACATTCAACTGCAACATCAATTACAGCAAACTACTTTCAGAAATAACCTGCAGAACATTATTCATGAAGGCAAATACCAAAATTGGGGATGATGGTATTATTATGGGGGCCCTGACTGATGAAGATCTTCAACAGGTAACAGACCTAATCAAAAATATTAGGGTGGAATATTTCAACTGCGGCCACGGAATCCATATTGAAAAGAAAAAAGAGTTTGTAAAAAGTGTAATTGAAACTGTAAAATGAGTAAGATTTAGGTCAATTTGTCAATTAATATCTTAAGCATTAGTTATTACATCCTTTTAATTTTTTCAAAGTTTTCACCTATTTTTGCTTTGTTAATCTGGAATATTTTAAAAAAACAAACTTTGAATGTTGATGTTAAAAATGGAGTGTATTTGATGCATGTTAAGTTAAAAGCAGTAAATATTTTTTGTATAATTTAGCCATATTTTCAATAATATTGATTAATCAGTTCGAGTGGATGTATGGCATAAAACACAATCAAAACTATTGTATTTGCTTCTGTTGCTCGCAGTGGCGATACCGGTGAGCTGATATTGATGATCCTTTTGTGTGGCTTCGTGTTCTTCTTATTGTGCAAAATGGCTGCAAGGGTGGAGTTATAATGAAGTCATGTAGAAACCGTCATTGAAAATTTGTCAAATACTGATATAAGGATACTGTAAGATTAGAATATGAAATTAAGGCATTAATCAAAAGACTATAAATATGGATTGTGCCTAACATTTAATTATCTATGAAAAAAGAAGTTGAAAACAAATGGGTTATTGTTCTTGGATGCTTGCTTTTATTTTGTGTCCAATTCATAGCCAATATGGTTACGGTGGCACTCCCCACAATAGAAGTGGATTTGAATTTAAATGTGGAAATGTTAAATGCCATCAATTTAGTTTTTTTGATAACGTCAGTATCACTGATGCTTCCTCTCGGAAAATATGTTTCAAAATACGGGATTGGAAAATACCTCAAAGGCAGTATTGTATTGATGGGCGTAGGGCTATTGCTTTCAGCCTGTTCAACAGATATTAACACCCTTCTGATTTCTCGAGTCATTCAGGGAGTTGCAACAGCCATAATTAATGGGGCAATGTATGTTATTGTTGCAGTACAGCTTCCTTCAGACAAGCTGGGCTATGCCCTGGGAATAATGGGTTCCTGCGGGTATATAGGATTATGTTTATCAAATACAGTATCCGGAATGGTTGTTTATTACTTCTCATGGCGAGCGGTGTTCCTGATATTGATTCCGGTATATGCCATTACGCTAGGAATATTAATCAAATTAAATAAGGAATGGCATACTGAGGACGTTAGAGAGATAGACCATGTCGGTTCCATTTTGTATGCTCTTTTCATGGGGCTCTTTTTATATGGTATTGTGAAATTGGACAACAACAATATTTTCGTATTGATATTAAGCGCCATCATTCTAATCGTATTCTTAAGATATGAAAAGAGTAAGAAACCTCCCGTCTATGATTTGGGACTTTTAAAAAATTTTCAATATGTTTTAGGTAATTATTCGGCATTTGTAATGTATTTCATGACGTTCATAGCATCATACATATTGAATTTCTATTTACAGAATGCTTTAGGATACGATTCTCGTTTTGCAGGACTGTTCTTACTTGCAACTCCGATTGCTGTGGTGCTGGTTTCATCATTTGCCGGAAAACTGTCTGATAAAAGGGATGAGCGCACAATTTCATCAATTGCATTAACATTTATTCTGGTGGATGTGGTCATTCTATTTTTCATGGACTGCCTGCCGCTTTACGTTCTCTTGATTGCATGTGTCCTTCAAGGAATCGGGCATGGATTGTTTTCATCGCCAAACAACCGTTTTGTATTGACGATTGTGGATAAAAAGGACCTGGCTGATGCATCAGCAATGTTGTCCACAAGCAAAGATGTTGGAAAAAGCGTTAGTCTGTCATTGTTTTCCATAATATGTGGTTTTGTCTTAGGAGCTTCAAATACCCTGAATAAGAATATTCATTCATTTTTAACTTCATCCAAAATAATGCTGGGTATAGTTATATTGTTGGGTTTGTCTTCAATAATCTTATTGGTTTTAAGTAGAGTTAGATATGTTTCACAGGATATTTAGCATATTATCCGGCAAAAATCATTTTAAAATAGCAAAAAGTAGTATATGGATTAGAATTTTTCTAAAATTCTAGCATATACAGCTTTTAAATCATCATCTGATTTTTCATATATTCTTTTTAGAATTAATTCCGGTGTACTTTTTGCAAGGAAATTCATTTTTGGGGTTCTGTCAACAATCAGATTATAGTTTTCATCTAATCCTTTTGCTTCAATACCATCTACGCGAATGTTGGTGTAATTCATCAGTTCCCTTGCCATATGAGTGACAATCACACCGTAAGAATTGGATTCCTTAATCATATCGATGAATGTGGATATGATTTTGACGGCTGCATCGAGTTCTGTTATTCCTTCGAGTTCATCTAATAATACTAACTTTTCACTATTTGTGGTGACGATTGGTATGAACACATTTAAGAATGATTCGAATGCTCCTGCATCAAGAGATCTTTTCTTTGAGAAATGATATATTTCATCAAATAATTTTATCTCGG
Source organism: Methanobrevibacter sp. UBA212 (assembly GCF_905233225.1). Taxonomy (NCBI): domain Archaea; kingdom Methanobacteriati; phylum Methanobacteriota; class Methanobacteria; order Methanobacteriales; family Methanobacteriaceae; genus Methanobrevibacter; species Methanobrevibacter sp. UBA212. Next base: position 27,489 of record NZ_CAJODJ010000015.1, on the reverse strand, counting down.
CGCTGTCGGCACTTACAGGAAGGCCCATTTGTGCCATGAGGGAAATCTGTGTTAGGGTTTCCAGCAATGTTGTTTTTCCTCCACTGTTTGCTCCTGTTAGAAGTGCAATGTTTTCTTCAGGGGTTAATTGATAATCCACTTTTTGAACATAGTCCTTGTCCTTTTCAAGTGCCAGTTCCAGGTGTAATGCTCCTTTCAGTTTCATTTCTTCGCAAAATTCCGGTCTGCATAATCCGTATTCATATGCAAAACTGCCCAAACTGAATTCATAGTCGAATTTGATAGTATCTTCGACTTCTTTGATGGCGCGCTCTTTAATTGAGTTCAGCTCAATTGCGGCACTTTTCTTAATGTCGAAAATATCGTTTTCCTTTCTGGATGACTGCTCAAGAGTCACCCTTTGTATTTCAGTTTCGTCAATTTGAATCGGATATGTCCTGAGGTATGGGTCAAAACTTAATCCGGTTTTTTCACGAATAATTTCTTTCCTTTTATTGATAATTTCGTCAAATATTTTGCTAATCTTTGGCGGGAAGTTATTATTTAATAAGTTGAGTATTTCATCTCCTTCAAGATCTACATTCTTTATGGATTTTTCAAGCTCGTCATCCATATCATCTTTTAGAGAGAATACAAGTTCTTCAATATTCACTTCCCTTTTATCAATAATATTCAGCTCATCAATAATTGGGATGATTTCCCCTAAAACACTGTCCTTGTTTCTGATCTTTTGTATTTCATGAACTCTTAAAAATAAATCCTTGTTTTGAATAAAGAAATTAATTATCTTTTCCGGAACGATTTCATAATCATTCTCATCGATATTAATCATTATAAGGTTTGGCATTCCTTCAAAATCAAGTATTCCCTGTGAGTAAACATAAAACACCAAATCATAATTCATCAGTTCTTCCTTAAGAAGCGGGGAATCGCTTGCGGTAATAATTGGATAATATTGATTCAATCCCAAATCTGTCAGATAGGAATTGTCCTCTTCGGATTCGACAATGATGGCTTTGCTGGGGTCATACTCGGGTTTGGCCTCTTCAACTTCTTTCAGGTTTTTCATCAGGCCTCGCAATTTGATGATTGGAAGCTGTGAAACATGCTCTTTGGCATTCATTACAAAATCAAGGTTGGAGTCTATTTTATCAATGTCTTTTGTAGGAGAAAGCAGCAATATTCTGTTTTTAGAGTATGAAGTGTTTGAATAAGCCAAAATCTTGTTTATGATGTCGTCATAAAGCTCCATTGCCCTGTCGCTTTTTATGAAATCCTCTTGTGGATTGCCAAGTAGCTGATTCATTATCTCAACTGCTTTCCTTTGGCTGATGCCATCTACTGAGGATATCTTTTCAACATCAACATTATCAACTATTTTTTGGAGTTCTTCTTCGCCTCCAACGCTGTTAAGTATCTTTTCAGAGATTTTATCTCCTATCCCTTTAATGTTTTGCAATGTAATTCGTTCTCCACACATTTTTACCAAACCCTTTTGTATACATAATCTATATTTTAATATATATTCGATTTTGCCGAGAGCATTTGAAAACTAATATTAATAGTTGGCAACGGTATTTTTGGGACTGAATTTTTTAAGTTCCTTTTTGTCAATATTTCCATTCAATGCCTGTATGTAAATGTTAATCACTTTGCAGTATTCATCATCTTTATATCGCCCGTCAATTGAAAAATTAGAGTATCCGAGATTTTTAAGGTGACTGATTTCTTCGAGTAGTGAAAGCTCGCTGTCATCAAAGATGATCAGCTCTTCGCCTGAAATGCTTTTATGAATAGGATGTCTGTTGTTTTTGCTGTCAATCAGATAGTTTTCATAATCCTTTTTATTTTCATTTCCATACAAAATGGAATATCTTGTCTTCATAAGCTCAACGGAACCCTGAACCAGCATTTCAATCTTGTCCGGATTTTGACTGGAGGTTATGATGTCCTCATAGTCCTGTTTTCTAAGTTCCGGTGAAATTGTCACCATCTTATAGTTTTCAAGGCTGTTGATGCCGGCATTATTTGCAATATTCATTGAATATGGACCATATTGCGCATTGAAATTGGCGCTCATAATTGGAAGGGAGAAGTTCATCTTGTTCAGTATTCCCCGCACTTTATTCAATGCCCGGATTAGTTTGTCATGGGTGATGTCGGGCCATTTCCAAATCAGCTCATAGTCCTTGCCGTATGAGATTTCCACGGCATTCTTGATGAAGCTTACCATGTAGTTGAGGTTGTAGTTTTCATCCTTAAGAGTCAGGGAATCGTCCTGTGGAGGAATCTCCAGATAAACCCTTCGGACTCCTTCGATATTTTTCAGATGATTCAGATTGTTGGTGTAAAATGAAATGTTTGCTTCTCCTTTTGAGGAGATTCTCTCTTCATCCAATTTGACTCTTTTATTTTTGTGCTTGTATGATTTTATGGTTTCATTTTCCAGTTTTTCCAGCAAATTCCTTCTTAGTTCATTTATCTTGCTTATCGGGATGAACAGTGTCCCGTCATAATTGATGTTAATCTGTGTTATCTCAAACGGGTATTTGTCAAGTTTCATGAGCTGCTTTTTAATGGTGTCTGTGCTGACGCTTTTTTTAAGGGGCTTTTCGAAAGGTGTGTTTCCAATCACCTCTGCAGTTATTTCCCTGCGGTTGGCAAGTGTCAGCCTTCCTTTTAGGATGGGAAGCTTGTTTTTAAGGGAAAATGTCAATATCAGTTTGGATTTGACATAGCTTGAGCCACTGTTTTCAATCTCTTTAACCTTTTTGGCCAATCTGTTTCTTTTTGTCAGATACGCTTCGGATTCATTCAGGTTAAAGTCGGCATCCCTGTTCTGCCATACCTTTTTGACAATCAGAACCTTGTCCTTTCGGGTCAAATCTTTTACCGGCTTGTTTTTGCCTTTCTTGAAATGATTAAATGTTGTTATTAATGGGTCCTGTGATATTTCAAAACCGTAGTCGTTGTCGTTTTTGACAATCAGCAGGCCATCACCCCTTTCGGGAATTGTTGTTATAGAATCGTTTAGCCGTATTGCAAGCTGGTTTTTGCCGCTTTTGATTACTCTGCCTATCTTTAAGCCGACATGGCCTGCCCGTATGCTTCTTTTTGATGTATTTGAAAATTGCCCTTCGCTGAATCCTCGATTGAACACCAAACTTATTTCTTCGGAAGTTGATGTCTTTCCGCTTTTCAGTTTGTTGAGGGCCTTTCTGTAATTGCTTACGACAATCGCAAGGTATTCCTTGGACCTCATCCTTCCTTCAATCTTAATCGAGCGAATGTTTGCCTCCGCAATTTCCCTTAAATGCTCATACAGTGACAAATCGCATGGTGACAGGTAGTAATCCTCCCGTTTGATTCCAGAAATTCTGTATTTCTGACGGCAAGGCTGGGCACATGTTCCTCTGTTTCCGCTTCGACCGCCCTTGAAACTGCTCATCAGGCACTGTCCTGAATATGAATAGCACAAGGCTCCATGAACAAATATTTCAAGTTCCATATTGGTCTTGAGATTTTTGATTTCCTCTTTTCTCATCTCACGCGGAAGCACAACCCTTTTCACTCCTTTGCCTTCAAGATAGTTCAGCTTCAGCTGATTTTCACAGGTCAGCTGTGTTGATGCATGGACCTTGAGGTTAGGTAAATGTTTGTTGATTAATTCAATCAGACCTAAATCCTGCACCAGAACCGCATCGGCACCCATCGAATATAACTTGGACAGGTAATTCATGACGTTTTCAAGTTCGCTTTCCTTGATTATGGTGTTCACGGTGACGTAAACCCTGACGTTATGCATATGTGCAGTGTCTATTGCCTCTTCAATCTCATCAAGTGTGAAGTTGTCTGCGAATTTTCGGGCTCCGTAATTCTTTCCCGAAAGATATACTGCACTGGCTCCTGCATTTATCGCCACTTTCAGGTGGTCTTTTGATCCGACCGGTGCAAGCAATTCTGGAATTCTCATCGTTTGTCCTCGTGCAGTCTTCCTTCAATATAATTTCCCTTGTTGATGTATGATTGTGAGAAATCCATAATCCGGTATTTATATTTGGTTAATTCTTCCTGTGTCTTGTTCTTAAGGCTTTCAGCATAAATTGACAGTATTTGTGAAGTGTACTTTTCATTTGAATATCTGCAATCCAGAATCAGTGAATCAAGGCCCAATTCCTTGATTTCATTCATTTCCTCAATCAGGCACAGGCAGTCCTTGTTGATGATGTGGCTTTGTCTGTTGTAGTCGAAAAATATCTTATATTTGAATTTTTTCCTTTTTTTGTCTTCCAGGGTCGCATAATCCGCATCATTTGATATTATGAAGTCTTTCCCGTCATTTAAGTTGGTGAAGTCGTCCTTGCTCACAATGACTTCAAGGTTTCCGTTGACTATCATCTCCAGGTCAATGTTTCTGTCATGGTTTCTCAATACCAGTTCCCTAATTTCTTCACCTGAAAGCTCTGATGAGAGAATCAGTGATTTGAATCCTGATGCGTTCAGGTTATGCACGCAAAAGCTGTTCCATACATTTAAATTATGGTTTCCATGGATTGAGCAGTCAAATATTTCGTTCATGGCAGGGAAATCTCCCATCACTGAAATGATGATTCCTTCATCCTGAAGCTCCTTGACTATTTCCTGGCATCTGACGGCGTCCTCTTCGGATATGAATGATGATAAAACCCAAACGAATTCTGTAGGTGCTGCCATAAGGCTTCCTCTCTTTAAGGTTTCCTTTATGTTTTTGAAGTAGTCGTCAGGATTGTTGTAGTGGCAGTTTCCGTCAAAGTAAATTCTTTTAAGGTCAAATCCGGAAGCTGCCTTGATTTGTGAAATGTCATCAATGAATATTGACAGTTTTGGAGTTTTCCTTTTGGCTTTGCCCGGATAGCTTTCATACTCCTCAATGAATTCGGTCAGATTCTTTCGAACCGCTTTCACTGATTTTTTGGTTGGAGTGTAGTGGTTCATTAGAAATTCGGTTGCCGTATCCAGTATTTCACGCCTGATCTGGTTGATTTCACGGATTGGTATGAAGATGTCTTTAGGCATGTTGTTGAATCTGATTTCATCAATGTAAAACGGTGTGCCTCCGGTTTTCTTGAGCTGCTTTTCAATGACTTCCTCTGTAACGGGCTTGTTTTTGGCCTTTTCGAACTTGTCCAATGTCTTGTGTCTGAAATTGATGAGCTCTCCGTCAACGCGGTATTCGACTTTTGTGAAGAGATTTAGGTTCTCATCCCATGTCAGGGACAGGTTAATCGCCACATTGTTCTTGATTGTCTCCTTTTCGAACTGTTTCAAGTAATCGTGAGTGGATTTGGAATAGCTGATGAACACTTCGGTTCCGACCTTGACAAGGCGTGTGGTGTCTATGATGATTTCATTTTCATCCTGCTTGATGATGTTTTCAAGATAGATTCCCTTGATTTTGCCGTTGTATTTGAAGGCGATTCCGTCTCCCGGTTCCAGAATGACAGGTATTTCCTTGTTTTTGATCTCGATTGTAACCTTGGTGTCCTCAATGTTTGTGATGTCTCCGATGTAGAGTCCTTCATGGCCGGAATGGCCTCTGCCCATAACGTCTCCCGGCTTGTCTCCCATCATGTATCCGTTTGTGAATTGCCTGTTGAAAACAAGGTGCAGGTCCTTTTTGTAGTCTCCTGGATTTCCATCGATAAGATTCCTGTAGCTGTTTACGATGGTTCCTATATAGTCTCCGGATTTCATTCTGCCTTCCAGCTTAAGGGATTTGACTCCGGCATCCTCAATGGCTTTCAGATTGTTGTATGTTGCAAGGTCGTGTGTTGAGAGGAGATATCCGTTTCCTATATTGTATCCTCTGTATTTCAGGCGGTATTCCCGTCTGCATGGCTGGGCACAGGCTCCACGGTTTCCGCTTCTTCCGCTGTTGTATGATGACATGTAACATTTTCCGCTGACACAATAGCACAGCGCCCCGTGGCCGAACACTTCAATGTCCATGTCAATGTTGTCCTTTTTGAGCTGTTCTGTAGTTTGCTTTATTTGCTCGATTGTGACCTCCCTTGGAAGCACAACCCTTTTTATATTGTTTTTGGCAGCCCATTTGATTGATGAGTAATTGTTCAGGCCCATCTGTGTTGATGCATGAACCTCCAAATCCGGAATGAATGTCTTCAAAAGCCAGATCAGTCCGAAATCCTGCACGATGACAGCATCCACTCCAATCTGATATAGCTTAAAGAGATATTTCAAAACATCGACTATTTCAAAATTGTTGACCAGCGTGTTGACTGTCACGTGGATTTTGCTGCCGTTCATATGAGCATAATTCACAGCCTTTTCAATTTCTTCGAAGCTAAAGTTTTTAGCGTATGCCCTGGCACCATATTTTTGCCCTGCAATGTAAACCGCATCGGCTCCTGCATTGACTGCAATTGTCAACACTTCAGGTGAGCCTGCGGGAGCTAATAATTCTTCCAAAACCATTTTATAATTACACCTTGATTTTTTATACATTCATATCTTTGTAATTAATTATATATTAAATTAAAACATATTCTATCATATGTATATTGTTTTTGAAGGAATTGATGGTGCAGGTAAATCAACCCAAATCCAAATGCTGAAGGACTGGCTTGAAGCCAACGGGTTCAGGGTTGAAACGGTAGTGGAACCGACAGAGTCTGAAGTCGGGGATTTGATTCACAGGATTTTGCAGCGTCCCGATGCACAGACAGACAATGTCCAAAACCTTCTGGCGCTTTTGTTTGCCGCTGACAGGATGATGATAATGGATAAGCTATCGGATGAATCAAAGATTATCATTTCAGACAGGTCATTCATTTCATCTTTGGCCTATCAGGACAATGCAGAATGGGTTGGGGTTCTAAACAAATATGCCAAAAGGCCCGATTTGCTGATTCTGCTTGACCTGGACGTCAAGACATCTGTTGCAAGGACCTCCGGCGAGGATACCTTTGAAAACGAGGCGTTTCTAACCAAGGTCAGGGAAAACTATCTGAATTTCTCCAAGGATTACACCTGTGAGATAATTGATGCCACAAATGGTGTAAACAAGGTGTCTTCAGACATTAAAAAGGCTGTTGCGCCGTATCTCGGAATATGTCCTGACTGCATCCCGTAACTGAAATCAATAAAAAATAAGTTTGGGAAAAACTATTTTTTCCCTTCAAGTTCTTCTAGTCTTTCGCGAATTGCATTTTCCAGAAATTCTCTTGCCTTTACAAGCTCATCGTATTCGCCGATGATTTTAGGGCCGAATTCGGTTTGTTCCAATTTGATGTCGAATTTTTCAAAGGCATGTGCAAGCATCTGTTCGCCGACGCCGTTAGGTATGCCCATTTCGAATTCTTCTTTTTCTTCTACCATTAGTTTTCCTCCATAAATTCTCTGACAGGAGCAAAGAATTCAATTAAGAAGTCTTTAATTCCATTTTTCAAATCCATCGGATGCAGGTTGCCTTCACTGAAGTCTTTAATAAGCTCGTCGTGAGTAAGCTCGATGTCTCCGCCGAACTTTTCAGGCCTTTTGATAAGTAAAGTATCCTGATTTGGGAATACGAATGTTTCTGCAATCTCAATCATAGGGTTTCCTTCAACTTCTCCCTGAGGACAGAAGCTTTTCTTGATTTTTTTGTTGATTGTTTCAACGGAATCGTCCACTGCAATGTAGTTTCCTTTGCTTGAAGACATCTTTGCGTCACCGTCAAGGCCGTGCAATAACGGGGTGTGAATGCAGACCGGAACGTTTTCGCCAATTTTTTCCAGGTTTTCACGTGCAAGCATCTGGATTTTTCTCTGTTCCATTCCTCCAAGGGCAACATCGACTTCCAATGCGGCCATATCCACTGTCTGCATAATCGGATAGATTACGCTGGCCACTTTAGGGTTGTCGTCTGCACGGCTTACCTGGTCCATACTTCTTCTAGCCCTTTTTAGGGTGGTCATGGTGGCTAGCTGATAAACTTTATCTGTGTAATCGGGTTCTAACTGAAAAGAGGATCCCAAAACGAATTCTGTGGTTTCGTCAAGGCCCAGTGCCTGGAAACACTTCTTGTTGTATTCTGCGGTTTCGGCAATTTCTTCAATTGTTCCCTTTCCGTTCAGGAATGCATGGTAATCAGCTAAAAGGATTTTGATTTTGAAACCTAGCTTCTGCAGTTGCTTTAATTTCTGCACGGTTACTGCATGTCCCAAATGGATTTTGCCTGAAGGTTCATAACCGGTATAAGCTATAGGTTGTTCTTTTTCAAGCACTTCTTTTAATTCCTCTGTGTCTATAACTTCCAGAGTTCCTTCTTCAATCAATTGAATTTTTTCATCAATATTCATTTTATCACTTAAATCAATAAATAAACGTTATTGTCAATTCTAATAAGTTTCACTTCTTGGCCAACATTCAATTCATCGTATTCCTCTTTCATGTTCAGGTCCAATGCAGAATAGTCGATTGGATCCAGAATCTGCAGGAACTGTGGAGATTTTGAAATGACTGTTGTAGTTTCAATGTCCTCTGATTTTTTAACGAGGCGGATGTTTTCCATGTTCTTCATTGGAATGTTATGCTTTTTGCTTGTTGAAATGTCAACTCCAACAACGCTGCTTTTGCCGATGCCGGTCACCTGAAGGATTTTACCCTCAAAGCTTATGAAATCATCAATTTCAAATTCAGGAATTCTGAGTGAAATCCAGACCCTGTAAAGTCCCTTTCCGGTGGACTTGTCTTCACTTATAAGCCTTGGGGATTCCTTTATGATTCCTCCAAACTCCTCGCTCAAAGCTTCTGCAACCTTGTGGCCTGATTTGAATGAGCCTATATAGTAGTCATAGCCTTCCTTCAACTTTGCAATTTGAGGACAATATGCCAGCTTGTCGCTTTTTGACTGTTTCAGCAATGTCCTTTCCACAATCTCGTCGGCTTTGGCATACTCTTCGGCTTTTATTTCTCTTGAATCTGCCCTGAACTGGACTACGGTTTCATAATATCCTGACTGTATTTTGCTGCATGTCGGACAAACGGTTTTAAGTATCTTGACTTCACAGTCGTGGGTTTCATCTATCTGTGTTCCTCGCACTTCCCCGACAACTTCAACGTAACAGTCGGCTATTGTTCCCTTGATCTGGTCTATTTCAAGGTTGATTATTTCATTTTCCACTTCATCGGCGATTTCAATGTTTCTCTCAAGTGCACGGTAAATGATTTCCTCTTCTGGAATGAATTCATCACTCCATTTTCCTTCTTCGAGTTTGCTGTTACAGTGACTGCATATCTGAACTTCAATTCTTTTCGGAATGTCGATCATTTGAAATTCTTTTAAAAAACAGTCTATGCAGACATCTCCGACCATTTCTTTATCTGTACTTCCGCACTCTGGACAAAACATTGTATCTTTAAAAAAATAAGTAAAAAAGTAGAATTATAATGTTTTTAAAGGTGCTGTTGCACCGCATGCAGCACATTTAAGCAGGAATATTCTACCTTCTCTGATAATTCTTGTATCCGGTCTGTTGCATTCGTGGCAAATTACATATTTATCCACATAGTCTTCAATTCTTTCATTGATCAGGTAATGGGTGAATTTACCTTGCAGGATTGCTCTTTGACCTTCAATGTTTCCTGCAGTACCTAATTCTCTCATCAAGAATTTCAATAAATGTTGTGGATCTCTGTTCAAGCCTTCTGCAACATCTTTAAAGTTTTTAATGAATGTTCTATTACCTTGGATATCTGAATAAGCTTTAGGGATTTTGAATCTTTTGTGTTCAAATACTTCAGGAGGTAATTGGTCTATTGCTCTTTCTAATAAATCTTCATATTTGTCCATAATTATCTCTCCTTATAAAATTAGTATAAGTATAATATATTAAATATGGTTTTAATCATTTATTAATGTATTGCTAATCGGGTGCGAGGATGAAAAATTCAGGTTGAATTTTTAAAAAAAATAAGGGTAAGAGAAATGAATTCTCTTAAGATACCACAATCTTGGTTGAGGTTCCATTTACAATATGGGTGTGTGAATCTGTTTTGCCACATACGCTGCATTTGTAGGTTGAAACCATTTTATACTTCGCTGAACTTCCTTTGTATTTTAAGGATGTTGGAATGTATTTTGCTTTGAATTTTGTAGTGAACTGTTTATAGAAATATTGGGTTCCTTTAACTTCTTTTTTGAAGTTTCCACCAAGGGTTCCAATGAGTTTCACTACTCCATTTGTGACATTGCAGACGAGTGATTTTCCGTTCCAGGTTATTTTAACTTGTCCGGAAGTAACTTTCTTGCCGGATTTTGTTAATACTTGGATTTGATATTTCACTTTGTCTCCGGATTGGCCTCTTATGTTGTTTACAACAATTTTGGTTGCGTATGTATTTTTAACAACTGCCTTTCCGCTTGCAACTTTGCATTTTTTGATGTTTTTATTGCCGAGGAACTGTGCAGTGTATTTGTATGTTTTGACCTTGGTCAATTTGATCTTTTTGGTTGCAACTCCGTTTTTAACTTTGACTGTGTAGGTTTTTCCGTTGATTTTGAATTTAACTTTTCCTTCGTTAACCTTTTTGCCGTCTTTTGTCTTGCTCAGTACCGCTTTTAGGGTAATCTTATTTCCCTTATATCCGGTAGCTTTTTTTGCAGTCACTTTTGTAGTGGTTTTTACGATTGACAGGACTTTGCTTACAGTTGCTGCAGTCACATTGTCCTTGGTGTCATCGTGGCTGATTTTAAAGACATATTTTCCTACAGGGAGTGCGGTTGTAATTTGTGCTACCCCATTGGAATCGGTTTTATAACTTGCTTCTTTGGCGATTTTGCCGTTTTGTACATATTGGACCTTAAGGGTAGTTGCTATTCCTTTTCCTGTTGTCTTATCTGTTACTGTTACTTTGATTGTTTTTCCGGAATGGTACTCGGTTTTAAGGTCGCTTGCTGTAATGACGCCTTCGGTTGTGGTGTTTTCACCAGTTGAATTTCCTAAAGCATTGTCATTAGTTTGAGTTATAGTTGAATCCTGTGTGGATTCCTTTTCCTTAATAATATTGTCATCGACTGATTCTAAGCTTAAAACGCTTTCATCAGCATTTAATTCTGTAGTTTCTACTTCAGATATTGTATGATTGCTAATGGATTCGTCAGATGCTGAAACAGCACCCATCAAAAGTAGCATTGCAATGAAAACTACAAATATTCCAGATATTTTTAATTTAGTTTTCATTATTTATTCCTCCTTTTTCGGTAATTTTAAACTATATTTTAAAATAATATTTAATCTTATTATCTTTAATCTTATATAAACATTTGTTATTGGCAGTTTTAGGCTTTTTTTAAAACTTAAAAAATCAGATTGCATAATGATTATGAAAATCTGAATATGGATAGGCAGGATATTCACTTGAATTTTAAGATGGTATTTGGAGAGTTTTAAAAAAATAAGGAAAAATAAGGAGTTGAATCCTTATTTTTTGACTTTAACTGTTTTTTTGACGGTTTTGGTAGAGTATTTTGCGCTGTAGGTTACTTTTTTGCCAACCTTGAGCTTTTTCAATACTTTCTTCTTGATGGTGACTTTTACAACACCTTTCTTGTTGGTTTTTCCGGTGTATTTTTTGCCTTTGAATTTGAAGATGACCTTTTTGCCTTTAACGGCCTTGCCGTTGATTTTTAAGGTAGCTTTCAGGACAAGCTTTTTGGCGGATTTCTTGATTTTGACCTTTTTTAAAGTCAATTTAATGACATTCGCCTTTTTGGCAGGTGTAACCGGTTTGGAAGTCACTTTGAATGTTTTTGTCTTGGTGCTGTCAGCAAATATTCCATTTGATTTGTATGTTGCGGTTACAGTATAAGTGCCTGCCTTTAGGCCGGTTAGTGAAAGGCTGCCTTTTCCGTTAACGACATTGACGGTGCGGTTTTGATTTGCAACCTGCACCAGGATGTCTCCGGTGAATGTGGAGTTGGTTGTGATTTCCACATTGGCGATTTTTCCTTCCTCGATGTCTGCAGCGGTTATTGTTAATCCAAGATCAAAGTTTTCTTCGACATCAACGAAGACATTTGCACTGGCAAGCTCTGTTTGTTGAGCATTGTCAAGGTATACGCTTATTGAATGAGGTCCGTCTGAAGTTCCATTTAGCCTGCTGTATTTTATGTAATATGTTCCGGTTGTCACGTTCATCCATTTGCGTAAATCTGACTCGCTTATTTTAGTGGTAGTTCCATCAAATTTAACTAGAATGTCGCAGTCAAGAGGAAGATCTGTGAATGTGATTGCATAATCATTTCCATCTTTGATGATGTCTTTAATTGATGTTCCGTACTCTTTAGGGTCGAATGATTTGAAGGTTACATTGCCTTCAGATTGAGTTGTTCCCTCATTATCGTTGAAATACTTTACAACAACGGCGTATGTTCCATTCAATTCAGTATCAAGGTCTCCAGTGCGTATAACGTAAGCATTATCCTCTCCATAGTAATATAAATTTTCAATATAATCTGAAAATTGTATGATTTTTCCGTCCTTGTCTGTAAGGGTTAAATTAATTGTGCCCTCAATTTTGCGAATGTCCATTTCATCATCATCTAAGCCGATGAAAACAAAAATATCATTAAAAGTGGTGTAAACGGGGTCTTCCTCTATAATTTCGATTACAATGTGGGAGAATAAAGTAACTGTAGCGTTTAAATCAGATCCCTTGTATGAGATTGTCAAATTATGTTCTCCAACTCCAAGATTTCCTAATTCCTTGGCACCTATGACATAATTTCCATCTTCATCTTTTTCGCAGCCACCAACCCTGATTTGGATTGGAGTTTCGTTTCCATCAACATACACCAATACCGTATCATCTGCACTGGCATTTTCATTGATTGTAATCAAACTTTCATTGCCGGTGATTGTTGCAGGAATTGGATTAACATCGATTGTTACATTGCCAACGGTCATTGTTTGAGGTTCATATAAGATTAAAACTTCAGGGTCTTCCTCATCACATGAGTATATCATTTTTCCGTCGTCATCATAGAAGTAATCACGTATTACATATGTTCCTGCCTGCTTTATGTTTAAATCACCAACACGGATAATATAATAGTTGTAATCTTCATCAGAATCTTCGCTTGGTTCTAATTCAGTTATGTCCTTTTCAAATGAAGGGGTGTTGTTCTCATTGAGATAAATCACGATTTTACCGTCTATATCTGCCATAACTTCAAACACAAGCAATTCAGTTTCTTGCCAACCATCGTACATGATGATGTCTAGATTACCATAATCTACGTCAACATCATCTTCATCATCAAATAAGACCTTTCCGTCCTTAAGGGTAATAGTCATTAATATGGAATCTATTTCAGTTTCGTCTTCATCATCTTCAATGAGTTCGAAATTCATGTCATCTCCGGTGGACATAATTTTCTTGTCAATAAAACCATTTAATGAATCTCCATCATACATTTCAGCGATGTAATTGTTTATGTCTGTTAATGAGAAAGAAAAAATATAATAGTGATTTCCTTCTTCATCGTTGAATTCGGTATATCTTCTTCCAGTAGTATTTAAATTTTCATTTAATATTTCAAATTCCCTAGCATCAGTTTCAAGGGTTATTCTGAAAATACAATCCTTTTGGGTGACATTGACATATGCGAAATTTTCATCAGGATTGTTGAGGTCAATTTCACTAATCTGAATTTCACCATCAATTTCACTATCGCTATTCCAATCAATTAATCTCATTGTTGAACTGGTCAAGCTAACGTTACACATTTTTGTATAACTTTCTTCTTCATCATAGTTTCCTCCAACGAGTTTAAAGAATTTAAAGGAGAGTATATCACCATCATTAACTTTGGTTAAATCAAAGTCTTCCATGTAGATAGTGCCCTCAAATCCATAATCTTCATCATACTCCCAATGTTCATCACCATCGTCATCATCTAAACGTGCAATTACCGCATCATCAACATCCAAACGTGTAACCACTTCTTCACCATTTAAGATTTGGAAACTGCCTTTGGTGATTTTGGGCAATGTTATGTCTGCAACATATTCCGTTTCGTCATCAATGTCTATTTTCTCATCATTTATCTCGATGCCATAATAATCGTCATCATCTTCTGCGATGACATCCGCATCATCACTGACCGTCATGTTGTCTGATGCAGCATCATCAGCCGCACTGACGGCACCTATTGCTAAAACTGCCAATAACAGAAACGTTATAAGCATTATCATTTTTATTTTCATAATTAAACAACTCTATGTTTTCACTACAATATTCATAAGAGAATATAATATTATATCTGAATGAACTGATATATAAAATTGAAATCTGCGAACAGTTTAAGTGTTTTTTTAAATTATAAATGATTTTGAAAAAAAAAGATAATTGATTTTTTAATCACAATGTCAACACGACTTGGAAACTAGTATTCCTCGGGGTCATCCTTTTCGCGTCTTTCATATAGGAAACTTAAAATCAGAAGAATGAACGCTATAATCAGAAATATCAGCAATGTATTTGAGCCTTCATCGAGTTTGATGTTTTTGGTTATTTCATAGCTTTTGGCACCATCGCCGTGTCCGCTTCCCTGGGAGCCTAAATCTCCATTGAATCCCTTGCCGTTCATGGACAGTTTTCCGTTGTATGTGCCGTTTCCGCTGCCCAGCGCATTGGAGTCACCGCTTCCAGTACCTATTCCGCCCTTGTTGTTTCCAAAGCCTTTTCCCGGATCGGTATTGTCATCAGGGATTGTTTCTGGAGCTGAAGGCTGTGAATATGAGATTTCAATTGCGGTATTCAGTGTTTTGGAAGTGTACCTTTCATTGCCGTTGAAATCTATTTCAACATCGTAGCTGCCGGTCGGCAGACTGTTGAATTCAACTGTAAGATGTTTTGTATTCTTGTTTACTGTAAATTTCTTTTGCTGGCCTCCTGCACTTACGGTAAGAACAGCATTGCTTTTGGATTTGCCTATGTCTATGGTCAGCTCAAGCTTATTTCCGCCGCTTTTCTGATAAGTGATTTTCGGAGCTTCCTTTTTCACGGTGACCTTTGACTTTAATGTAACGTCATTGTATATGTCATTTCCCTTGAGGGTAAATGTTGCGGTGTAGGTTCCCGGATCTATGTCCTTAAAGAGCACTTCATATTTGCTTTTACTTGCGCCCTTTTTGACGTTGATTGTCTTTTTCTCATTGTCCAGGGTAATTGTGCATGGGCTTTTCAAATCTGACCTGCATGATGAAAAGTCAAGTGTGAAAAGAACATTGAAATCATCTGATATGTATTTTTTGCTGAAAATCCTATTTGCCTTTTTGACTTCGAATTTTGCAGTATCATATGTGTTGTCTGCCAGGTTGATGATTTTCATGGTATATATTCCGGCCTTAGGCAGCTCTTCGTTTTCAAACTCGTAGTTCCAATCCAGATGTTCGTAAACGTTAATCAGCTCATCGCCGGTGTAGACCACTCCGTTTTCATTGCTTATTATGATTCCCACATCCTGTGTGCCTATCGGAGGTTCCTCATCATCATCCAAATCATCCCAGTCGTCGTCGGTTTCCGGTTCATATTCATCCATCTTGACAATGAATTCGGTATCGTCAAAATAGGTATGGTTTTTCACTTTAAGAATATGGACTGTCTTTTCCTTTTCGGTAACTATTAGTGAAGTGTTGAACTGATAGACTCCTTTAGGTTCAATGCCGGAACCGGTTTGCTTGAATTTGAAATTAAGCACGCCATCCTCAAATGATGCGTCAACGTCATATTTGTATGATGCCTTGAACTCAAACCTTATTTTGTGGGTGCCTGTCTGGATGTCCCTTTCATTTGTCTCTGAAATGGAGGACCTTCCAAAGAATGTCTTGATGCTGATTGCTTCCTCAGTAGTGTATGAGTCATAGATTTCAACATCGTCTACAAAAACGGTCAGATTATATGCATAAGGCAAGGTGTCGATTTTAAGATTTATGTCATCTGTATGAACGATTCTTACAACGGCATCTGATTCTATTGGGATGAACTGTGTGCCCTTGTCGATTATGTTCAGTGTTGTATTTGCGATATACTTGTCATTTAAAAAGGATCCGCTTTGCTGTGCATCCGCAAAGTTGAATACTAGGATATTGCTGCTTAGGGTTATTTCTGGATTGAAAAGAACATACTTGTCTGATGATGTGAATTCGAATGAGATGTCATGGGCTCCAACATCAAAGTAATTTCCGCTGTTGTCCTTGGTAGGCGCATAGATGGTATTTTCCCATGAAAGCATAATGTTGTTGTCATAAACCTTTTCACCGTCAATATAGACTTTAAAATCCCCATCTCCCTGTCCTTCAAAGCGCATTGGAATGCTTCTGGTGTAGGTTATGTCAATCGGAGGGGCATTTATATAAATCGGATTTAATTCTGGAAAGTCACAAACGTTTAAAGTGGTATTTATTATTGTGATGTATCTGTTTGGTGTTTTGACAACTTTTGATTTGACGAAATCAATGCGAACCATTGAGTTTGAGGTGCTCGCATCAACGTTATACTCAGCATAGACATTTTCCGATTTCACTATGCAGACAAAATTATATGATCCTATTGCCAGCTTTGAGGTGTCAATCTCCTCATCAAAGGGATTTTCGTCGACTTCAAATGAGGTGAATAAATCATCGTCAAGATAGATGTCAACTTCTGATGAACTCAATCCCTTGAAATAGAATGAAAGAGTATCGGAATATGTCATGTCAAAATCATCGGGGGTTAATGTTTTCACTATTGGTTCTATAGGTGGGATGATGTTGAATTGTGATGTGAACCGGTAGATGGAATCCTGGGGGGTTTTGCTGCTGCGGATAAAGTTAAAGTCGAAATATACTCCTGACTCACTGATATATGCATCGGGACTGTATATTGAAGTGGTATTGGCGAATTTGAATTCATAGACTATGCTATGCTCTCCCAAGCCCAGAGGCACTTCATCATCACCATTCATCACGCTTGCAGGAATATCAACATGGCTATAGGTCACATTGTCAAGTTCATCATTTATTGCAGAGTCCTGTCTGTCAATATAAACATTAAGACTCCAAGCCTCCTCAACATTGACATCAACTGGTATATAACCGTTTTCTTCGACCAGCATAGGGTCTCCATCATCGTCGATGTCTGTATTGTATTCCCTATCTTTGAGCACATGGTCTGCAGTACCATTTGCGTTATTCTGGGCGCTGACAGCACCCATAACCAAAAATAAGATTAAAACAACCAACAGCAATTTTCTCATAATGACTTTATATTTGTCTTTAATTACTATTAAATATAATGTTATGAACGTCACATAATTATGCCATCGGAAATATGTACATGAGGAGCATTTCAAAATTATAATTTGTATATTTTAGAGAACACGTCTGAAGTATCCTGTATTAGGTTCGTAAATGACTCCTTTTTGCTTGAGGTTTCTAACGATTTGTTCGGTTTTATCTTCACTGACACCATATTTTTCGTTCATGTTTGAAAGAAGCACATTCAATGGTGCATCGCCGGCAAACTCTTCTTCCAGGAGTGCGATTTCTTCGGTAACCCTTTGAATCTTGTCCCTGTCGGATTTTGGTGTTCCGTCTCCGATACGGTCAATGTCGATTTCACCGGTTTCAGGATCAACACCAATGTCCTTAAGACAGAACATTGTCAGTTTCACAGCTTTATTTGCATCCTCTGCTTCCACTTTATCCTTGAGTTTGATTTTTGCACTTGCTTCCGCCAGACGAATGGTAGCTTCCAGCTGCCTTGCTGTAATCGGAACGGCGCCCTGCTCTTCGGGATTGCTGTTTCTTGTATTTACATAAAATTCCCTCAGGATGGCATTGGCTTCATCGGTCAGGCGTGGATTGACATTCTTACGGGCATATGCAATATATTTTCTAAGCAGTTCAGGTTCAATTTCGTAGTTGACTGTATTTTCCTTATGTATTTCCAGAATGTGCTTTGCCAGGTCTGAATCCTTTTCCCTGCTTGGCTTGTCTTCAATTACAAATATCAAATCGAAACGGGAAATGATTGGTGCAGGCAAATCAATCTGTTCTGCAAGGACTTTAAATCTGTCGAATCTACCGAATTTAGGGTTTGCAGCTGCAAGAACGGAACATCGTGAGTTCAATGTTGCCATGATTCCAGCTTTTGCGATACTTACGGTCTGCTGTTCCAGTGCTTCGTGAAGCGCTGAGCGGTCTTCGGACCTCATCTTGTCCAGTTCGTCAACACAAACGTTACCCTGGTCCCCAAGTACCAGTGCACCTGCTTCAAGAGACCATCCTCCAAGTTCGTCTCTGACTGCGGCTGCAGTTAAACCGGCACCACTTGTACCTTTACCGCTTGTATAGATACTTCTTGGCGCGAGTCTTGAAACGTATTTCAATATCTGGGATTTACCAATACCTGGGTCCCCGACAATGAGAATATGGATGTCTCCTCTTAGTTTGGTTTCGTCTTCGAGTTGTTTGGCAGCTCCACCAAAGAGCTGCAGGGCAATGGCTTCCTTGACTTCCCTGTATCCTCTGATTGATGGTGCTGTGGATTTGATAATCTTGTCGTAAATGTGAGGATCCTCTGACAGTTCAATGATTTTTTCCTCATCCTCTTCGGAAAGGTGCAGCTCCTCAAATTCCTGCTCTAAGGGTTCAATATGATTGACGTAAATGTAATTTTTGAACTTGCCGCTTCTTTCTTCCCTGAATGTTTTCAATGTGCCTGTGATTCTCACCTTGTCTCCGGGATTTAAATCATCGACCAAATCGTCTTCCAAAATCATCAGCATTTGCTTAGGTTCGGTTCCTCCGGATAGATTCTCCAGCGGCTCCTGCATTCTTGCTGTTTGGGTGTCAATGTATTTTGATTCCTCCTGGAGCAGTCTGAATGATCTTCCGCCACATTCGCTACATAATGAAGGTTCAATAATATGATTTCCAGATGTCTGTTCGACCTCGTGCAGTCTCATGCATCCTCTACACTCAAAAACACCGGTTTCAATACGAGGTCTTATCTCATCTGTTTTTCTCACAATACCGTCAGCAGCCACAAATGTTCCAATGTATTTGCTTAAAAGGTCCTTTAACTGGATGATGTTGCTCAGGTTTTCAAAACGAATGTTGATGTCTGCGTCTTTCACCAGTGGGTCAATATTTTTAATGGCCATTTGTGCCGCTTGAATAACCTCTTCAGGCTTTTCAATCAGCAAATCAGCTAATTCAGGATCAAACATTTCCAATGACTGATAGTTTACGGTCAGTGATCTGTCATCAGGATATTTTTCAAGTATTTTAAATACGTCATCCTTATATGATGTTGCAAAAAATTCTTCAAATTTTGCAGTTGATGTTTGTGTTTTGGTAGTAGAGTTCATTGTCATAATATTATTTTTTTATACTTAAAAAACATTGCCTAAGAGCATTTGATAAGTAACATTAATATAGTAAAATCAATATATTACTAACTAATCTACTTATTATTGAGGTTAATATGAGAAAATCTAGATTAAGCTTATTCAAATCCACTTCAATGCTGATTTCTGTTGTTGGAGTCATTATGATTATCGCAACAATTATTGTTGTGGCATATGTAGGTTATAGTACTGTTTCCAATGGGATTACAAATGAGATATCATCTGGAACTCAATATGATGAACTTGCAGAGTTAAGATCTTCATATAACAATCTGTCTGCAAAATTCGATAATATCAAGGCAACTTATTATGCTAAGGGTGCTGATGATGTCAAGGTTTACAATGATGCAAAAATAGAGCTGTCACGGGCAGATTCGGCTATTCAGAATGTCCAAAGTGCTTTGGATGCCGGCAAGCCATCAAATGAAGTTGACAGTAGGATTGATTTTGCTAAAGAAAAACTTAAAACAGCTGCTGATGCCTACAAGGAACTTTAATTATTTTCTTTTTCTCTTTTTTTTATTAGGCATATATTCAAGCCCGACCACATACATTTCAGAACTTTTTTTACGTGATGATGCTGGTTTTGTGGTTCTGACATGTCTGAATTTGCCTTTAAGTGAATCCAGCATTTCCTTATATTCGGGACCCTGGAATACCTTCATGACAAGATTGCCTTTCGGTTCAAGGATATTTTCAGCTATTCCGATAACTGCATATGTCAGGTCGATGGATCGGAGCTGGTCGATGTTTTTGATGCCTGAAAGTGAAGGTGATGCGTCTGACATCACTACCTTGGCCTTTCCTCCGATTATTTTCATGATCTTTTCCTGGACTTCGGGTGTTGTGAAATCCCCTCTGATTCCATAGTAGTTCTCTTCATGGAACTTCTTGAACCTGTTAAGGTCAACCCCAACGACGATTCCCTCTTCGCCTACCTTTTCAAGGGCGACCTGTGACCAACCGCCGGGTGCCGCACCGAGGTCCACTACAGTATTTCCCTGTTTGATGAGTTTATATTTTTTATCAAGCTGTTTGAGCTTATATGATGCTCTTGAACGATAATCCTCTTTTTTAGCTTTTTTATAATATGGGTCATTATGTTTTTCCATTTGCCATTTGCTTCCCATTTCAATCCCTCTTGTACTGGTCAAAATCAAGTGCGCTGCATACCGGTGAGCCGATCTTTACGATTTCCACATCAACTGCCCTGTTGTCGACTTCAAGAAGCATCACGGTTCTGTCCGCTAGTCTTGGAACAATGGGACTTCCGGGATTTAAAAGCAAAATCCCTTCCTTCTGCTCTATTTTGGGCTGATGGGAATGTCCTGAAACAAGGATGTCGACATTCAGTTCCTTGGCCAGATACAGTAATTGGTCGCTGTCCGCTCTTGGATAGACTTCTCCATGTATGACTCCGATTTTAAGGCCTTCAACTTCAACAATCTTTGCCTTCGGCAGGTCAATTCCATGGGCCCTGTCCATATTTCCCTGAACCGCCATGACCGGAGCAATCTCTTCCAGCTCATCTATGACTTTCGGTGAAGTCAGGTCTCCTGCATGCAGAATCAGTTCCACATCGCTGAATGCTTCAATCACATTTTGAGGCAATATTCTTGCCCTGTCCGGTATATGGGTGTCTGATATTAAACCAATCAACATTTTTTTTCATTCCTTAATTATTAATATAATCTTTTGTTAATTATGCCTATTAAAATTAATTAAAAAAACTTTATTAATTGTTAAAAACATATATTTAAACATCGTTCTTTTAGGAGAAGATAAAATGGGAGAAGTTAAAAAGGAAGATATTTTAGAAATTTTGGCTGGTTATGACAAAAGTGAAATCACAATAGCTACTCTCGGAAGTCACACTTCTTTACATATTTTGCAAGGTGCAAAAGAAGAAGGGTTTAGAACCGCTATCGTTTGTGAAAAAGGAAGAGAAGTTCCATATCAAAGATTTGGCGTTGCAGATGAATACATCATTGTTGATGAATTCAAAGACATTGTCAACGAGGATGTTCAACAAAAACTCAGAGATATGAATGCTATCGTTGTTCCTCATGGATCTTTTGTTGCATATGCCGGTCTTGATAACGTGGAAGATAAGTTCAATGTCCCGATGTTTGGAAACAGGGACGTGCTCAGATGGGAAGCTGAAAGGGACAAGGAAAGAGCATTGCTTGTTGAAGGTGGTGTAAGAATACCTTTCAAATACAACAGCCCTTCAGAAATTGACCGTCCGGTAATGGTCAAATTCCCAGGCGCAAGAGGTGGAAGAGGTTACTTTGTAGCATCATCTACCGAAGAATTCGACGCAAAAATTGAAGCTATGAAAGCTCGTGGATGGTTAGAGGACAGTGATGTAGAGGCAGCTCACATTGAAGAATATGTTTCAGGCTGTAACTATTGTATCCACTATTTCTACTCAGCTCTTGATGATACGGTTGAATTGATGGGTATGGATACAAGATACGAATCAAGCATTGACGGTTTTGTCAGAATGCCAGCAAAAGATCAACTGGATATTGATTTAAGCCCATCTTATGTTGTAACTGGTAACCACCCAGCTGTAATTCGTGAATCCTTGCTTCCACAAGTGTTTGACATTGCTGATAAATTAACTGAAAGTGCTAAAAAATTAGTTGCTCCTGGATTGAACGGACCGTTCTGTATGCAAACATTAGTGAACGATAATCTGGAAGTAATCTGTTTTGAAATCAGTGCAAGAACCGACGGTGGTACAAACACATTCATGGACGGTTCTCCTTACTCATACCTTACCTACGGTAAACCAATGAGTATGGGAAGAAGAATTGCTCTTGAAATCAAAAACGGTATAGAAAGAGATGAATTAGAAAAAATAATAACATAAATTGTTATTATTTTTTGTTTTTATTTTTCTTTTTGTTTTTATTTTTACCAATTTTGGCTTGTTGTTCTAATGCTTTTTCACGACTTCTTTTTGTCCATGCACCAACAAAACCGACGAATGCACCAATAATAAATATCATTGCCGCTAAAGCAATCATTCCATTTTGAGTTAGGAAAAATCCGTCGAATTGGCCCATGTATCCCTGGAATGTCAAGACAATGATAGGTGTTGATGCAAGCGCACCGCTTAATGTTCCTTCTTTCCAATTGTTCTGACCGTATCCTGCATATAAAAGTCCGATAGATGCAAATGGATAAAGCCAATCATTAATCTGCCATCCGAATAAT
The DNA here is from genome assembly GCF_905233225.1 of Methanobrevibacter sp. UBA212. NCBI lineage: Archaea > Methanobacteriati > Methanobacteriota > Methanobacteria > Methanobacteriales > Methanobacteriaceae > Methanobrevibacter > Methanobrevibacter sp. UBA212. Next base: position 4,826 of record NZ_CAJODJ010000015.1, on the reverse strand, counting down.
ATGAATGCTCCGGCTATTGCCGCTCCAAACACTAAAGCCTTGAAATTAAAATCTGTAAATTTGTTCATTTCATATCTCCAAACTAGTTGTCTTTAGGAGCTAATGCTCCTCCGATTGCTCCTGTAATTCCCATTACAATTGCATAATAAATTAAACTTTCAATCACAGCAAGCAGGCTTGTAATTCCGGAAATGGTAAATCCGGTCAATCCTCCAAAGAGGCCTGCAAAACTTCCTCCAAATGTTGCAACCAAAATAAATAATAGTGCACTGATGATTGTACCTAATGATCCTGCAAGTGCAGCATTCCAAAGGCCGCCTAATGCTCCGGAATGAGCAAGATATCCTGTAATGAATCCTATAATCAATAATCCTATAAATTCATAGGGTGCAAAAAATAATTTTACAACAATTGTCAGTATAAATCCAATAAGCACTGCACCGGTATTAGCCATAATATCACCGTTTAATATAATTATCTAATCTCATTGTTATAAATTTTTATATTTTCTCGGAATGTCAACGAATGTATGAATTATGTTACAGTATTATATAGTCGTAGGTACAATAATTATATATCAGATTATAATATTTCAAGAGGTGAAAATAATGTTTAAAGACAAGCTATTTTTAGTTTCAATGCTTGTGCTGCTGATGCTCACTATAGGTTTTGCTTCTGCTTCACAGGCTTCTGACTTGTATGATGCATCCGATAACACTTCGGACAGTTCACTGGAGGTGGAAAACAGTGAAGATTTGTCCGCTTCAGATGACGGGACAGGTTTAACACAGGCAAGTGATGACGGGCCATTGACTTCCACAGTCAAGCCGTCCGGCAAGACATTTGCCAATATCCAAACTGCAGTAAACAACGCAAATGCAGGGGATGTGATAGAGCTTGACGGCACATACACAAGTTCAGGCAAGACAATTGCCGTTAAAAAATCATTGACCTTCAACGGCGTAAACGGTGCCACACTTGATGCCAAAAAGCTTTCAGGAATATTTCACATTACCAAGAAGGTCACAGTAAACTTCAACAACATAACATTCATAAATGCAAAAGATGGTGCAATATTCGCCGATTCAGAGGGATATGTTGAGAGGGTTCCAGTCAAAGTGAACATCGATGGATGTAGCTTCAAAGACAATTACCGGGACTGGAGTGGGGCTGCCATTTATGCGTTCACTTCAGGATTGTGCAAGGTTACAAACTCCAACTTTACAAACAACTATGTTAAAGAACCTGGAAAAAATATAAAACATCCCAGTTCTGATGCAGGAGCGATTTATGCATATAATCTTGAGACAGTAAACTGCAGTTTCATCAATAACCATGCCCAAAGCTGTGGGGGAGCAATATCATTTGAAGAAAGTGCAAAAATTACGGATTGCTTCTTTAAGGGAAATTACGCCAACGCCGGTGGGGCGATTTATGGAACCAAGCTCAACCTTGTAAACACAATCTTTGAGTCCAATTACGTTAAACTCATCCGTGATTCCTTTGATTATTGTGGAGGTGCAGTATATGCAGGTACTGTCAATGCCATTGGTTGTACATTCACAAGCAACTCAGCCGGATACAATGGAGGTAAAGGAGGAGCAATTTACGCATATAATGTTGATGTCACAAACTGTTCATTTGACAAAAACACTGCCAACCTTGTGGGAGCTATATTTGCTGACAATGACGTGGGCGAAGATGACTACGTGCCTGGATTGCTTAAGATAACCCAATGCAAGTTCACCTCCAACGAGGAGGCAGCAGTCAAATCCCCAAAAATCATTCTCGACAATTCAAAAACATTCAAAAACAAGGCGCTTGACAACAATATGAATGCGATCGTCCTTCTCAAGGTGACTTCAAAAAAGCTGGTTACAACATACTACTCCGGAAAGACCATAAAAATCAAGGTCGTCACACCATCTGGTAAGCCTGCTGTGAGGATTCTACTTCTTGCAGTTGCAAAATCATCCAAGAAAACATATTCCATTCCAATCAAGACCAACTCCAAAGGGATAGCTACAATAAAGGCATCCAAACTGAATGCAGGCAAATACAAGATAACAGTTTATGAGGCATTCTGCATTCCTGGCGCTGATCCTGGTGATGAAAGGTACGTCAAGGTTCCAGGTGTCCTCACAACAACTACTCTTAAGGTCAAAAAGACAAAAGCCATCGTGAAGGCTCCTAAAGTCAAGTTCAAATACAAAAAATCCAAATATTTCAAGGTCTCCCTCAAACACAAAAGCACCAAAAAGCCAATGAGTGGTATCAAGCTTAAATTGAAGATATACACAGGCAAGAAATACAAGACCTACACTGTCAAAACCAATAAGAAGGGTGTGGCCAAGTTCAATACTAAAAGACTTAGCTATGGTAAACATAATGTAAAGGTAATGTCTGGCAATAAGAATGTTATTCTTTCCAAGAAAAGCATAATAAGAATCAGATGATTCCCTTTACCTTCTTTTTTTTATTATAATTCTTTTAATTCACTCCTGTTTTGTTCAACTTCGAGTTTAATTTAATTTTTGAACCTCTCCCAATTTTGTAGGGGGGGTTAATTGTTCACAATAAAGTTAAATTATCGCTAAAATGCATAGTTTTAATGTTTTAACAAATTTTATTAACAATGTTAAAAATAATATTATTAATAAAAATTTAAGTTTGATATTATGGGCATTAAAATAAAAACTTCTTTAAATGAGTATTTATCAAAATTGTGGACAGATTTTGATGAATCAACTTTAATTTCTCCCAACAAGATTGGAGAAAAGCAGAACGGATTAATTGATAAATCTGAATATGAATTTGAAAAGAAAAATTTGGTTGAATTTGTAAAATCCAATTCAATTTCAATCAACGATCTTTTTTTGGCAGCTTTGTCTTTAACGCTTAATAAGTTTAATTTTTCAAATGAAACTTTGATTTTTAACCAGAAGAATGTTCCTTTTGCCACTAAATTTGAAAACAGGGAAATCTCTATTAAAGAATTCTTACAAAAGATTCATGAAAATTATAATCTGACTTTAGGATTCGACGAAGATGTAGATGAAGGGGACCTTCTTTTGAAGCCGGAATTCTATTACAGTTTCAATGATAATTTAAAGTCAGATTTGGAATATTCAAATTATTTGAGCATTGTTGAAAATGATAAAACCGTTTCATTGTCTTTATTTTACAATAATGAATTATACACAAAAGATTTCATTGATTTATTCCTGTCAAGCCTTGAGAAAATCATCAATGAAATAATTGATTCTGATTTGGATAAAACAAATATTTCTGACATTGCCCTTGTGTGTGAAAATGAAGATATTGCTTTTAGTGAAGTTGAAATGCCCTTGATTCACAAACGATTTGAAAAACAGGCAAATGAAAAACCTGATGAAATCGCTCTCGTTGCTAGTGATGCCACATTGACCTATCGTGAATTGGACCAAAAGGCAAATGTCATAGCCAATTCTTTAATTGACATGGGAGTTAAGCCAAAAAGTAATGTTTTGATTATGCTTTCAAGGGACAGTAATTTGGTTGCTTCTATTTTAGGTATCCTTAAGGCGGGTTGTGCTTTCATTCCGATTGATTCTGAATATCCTCAGGGCAGGATAAATTATATCTTTGAAAATAGTCAGGCTGATTATATCATTTCCAATGAATCAGGAGAAAACTTCCTGGACATTGATGAGCTGGTTAGTGGAGGTAATGCCAAAAATCCTAATGTTGATGTTGGAGCGGATGATTTGGCTTATATGATTTATACTTCAGGTTCTACCGGTAATCCTAAGGGTGTAATGATCAGTCATAAAAACATTACTAATTTATTTGCCAAAAGTGACGATAATATCATCTATAATGCATATTCAAAAATGAAGAAGGCATTGGCAATAACTACAGTGTCCTTTGATACATTCCTGCTTGATTTTATGAGTTTGACGTTTGGTTTGGAATTGGTTCTTGCGGATGATAGTGAAGTTAAAAATATTGGGGAGCTGACTAAATTAATCCGCAGGCAAAAGCCGGATGCTCTTACATTTACAACTCCATCAAGAATAAGGCAATACCTTGAATATGACAAGTTTGCAGAAGAATTGTCCACATTTTCATATATTGCAGTCGGCGGTGAAATATTGCCGCAGGATGTTGTATCCAAAATTTTGGATAATGCAGATACTGACATATTCAACATTTACGGACCGACAGAAACCACAGTAACATGTAACTCAATAAACATTACCAGTCCGGACAATATTACTGTAGGAAAAGCATTGCACAACTACGTTACTGATGTTCGCGATATAGACGGTAAACTGCTGCCTAAAGGTGTAATGGGTGAGTTATACATTGGCGGTGTTGGTGTAAGTAGAGGATACTATAATCTAGATGATAAAACCAAAGAGGTATTCGTTACCATCAATGATATTCCTTATTATAAGAGTGGAGATTATGCAATTGAGCTTCCAAACGGTGAAATCGACATCAAGGGAAGAATCGATAACCAAATCAAATTAAGAGGTTTAAGAATTGAGATTGGTGAAATTGAAGCAAATATCGCTAAATTCCCGCATATCAGACAAAACGTTGTTGTAATCAAGGAAATCAACAACAACGAACACCTGTGTGCCTATTTGACAGCTGAAGATGAAATCGATATTAATCTCTTGAGAAGATATCTTAAAAATAAGCTTACAAAATACATGATTCCAACGGTTTTCATGCAAATAGATGAGATGCCGCAAACTCCAAACGGAAAAACAGACTTGAAAAAGTTACCTGAACCTCAACTCAAATTGTCATTGACACTTCCTGAAACTGATACTGAA
>NZ_CAJODJ010000014.1:0-44095 GCF_905233225.1 Methanobrevibacter sp. UBA212 | reverse complement strand
TATCTTTTCTTCCTCCACCAGCTACTACACCAATACTAGCACGGCAGTTAGGATTTAAGTATTTTAATTCCCCGGAAGGTAATTCAACAACAGTTTGGTTAGCATCGTGAGTAACAACATTAGCGTAAGTTCCAGAAGATCTTACAAAACGACCTCCGTCTCCAGGAGTGTTTTCGATATCGTAAATTGGAGTACCTTCAGGAATTTCAGCAAGAGGTAATGTATTACCGAATTTGATAGGAGCAGAAATACCACATTCAATTTCATCATCAACTTGAATGCTTTCAGGTGCTAAGATAAATTTCTTTTCACCGTTTTCAAATTTGACTTCTGCAATAGGAGCGGTTCTTGCTGGGTCGTGAACAATATCAATAACTTTTCCCTTAATACTTCCTTCTTTTTCTAATGCATCGTAAGACCTGTATCTGATTTTATCTTTAAAACGATGAGAAGCAACACGGTGAGCAGGAGTTCCTCTTCCTCTTCTTTGATGGATTAATCGTTTACCCATATTTCATTCCTCCTTAGAATACTCCTAATCTGACAGCAAGTTCTTCTGCCATTTCTTCTTCAACAAGTTTGATATATGCTACTTTTACACCTTTAGTAGTAATGTGAGTGTTAACTCTTGCTACTTTTTCTTCGTATAAATCTTCAAAAGCGAACTTGATTTGTCTTTTGTTAGCTTTACGATTTACAACGAATGCGATTTCATTATTTAAATCGATTAAGTTCATGGTTTTTTCAGTAACATGAGGTTTAATAATAACTGAATATGAATCCATAATATCACCTTATTTATCCAATATTATTGGAATAAACCTCCTAACTTTTCAACAGCTGATTTGGTGTAAATAGTGAGTCTTCCTGGGTGGGTACCTGGTGCTAACAATTCAGCATTTAAGTTTTCTGCAACCACAACATCTACACCGGCGTGGTTTCTTGCACCTAAGGAAATTCCTTTATCTTCACCGACTACAACAAGAGGTCCTTTTACTTTTTTGTATTTTCTTCCTCTTGTTTTACCTCTACCAGCTCTTATTCTTTTACCTTCTTTTGCACGAATGATATCGTCGTAAACTCCTAATTTTTGGAAAATTTCACGAGTTTGTTTAGTGGTTTTTACTTCTTCAATATCATCTTCAACAATAATAGGGACTTGTTCTAAATCTTCCACTTTGTGGCCCCTGTCTTCAACAAGTTCTTTGTTGACAGTTGCTGCAACAGCAGATCTGATAGCAAATCTTCTTTCTTTTATGTTGATTTTTTCATGATGATTTTTTTCAGCTCTGGTAGGGTGAGCTTGTCTACCACCAATAGCCATTGGTACAAAAGCTGCTTTAGAACCATTTTTAATCCTAGGTACTCTTGCGGTACCTCTACCTGAACCCCATCCTTTAGCGGAGGTTCTTTTACCTGCCATTGGGTCATTACCCCATGGTTGTACTCTAGCGGATTGTGCTGAAAGTACAGCTCTTTTGATTAAATCTGGTCTGTATACTTCATCAAAAATAGCTGGAAGTTCAATATCTTCTTTGACTTCCCCATTAATAGAATAAACATTAACTTTCATGATTATACCCCTTGTTTAGATTTTGTACTAATATAGTTTATTTGAGGTATATCCTCAGCTTTATTATTAGGTCTGATAGGTTGTCTTAAGATTACTAATCTTTTAGAAGGACCTGGTAAGGAACCTTTAACTAAAACATAATCATTTTTGACAAGTCCGTATTTTACAAATCCACCGTCTGGGTTGATTTCGTCAACCTCATCAGCTGATGCGATTTTTAAAATCCTTTTATTGAATTCAGTCCTTTTGTGGTAACCCATTTGACCTGCTTGAGCTACAGTCCACATGGTTCTTCTTGGAGTCCAAGGACCAATAGAACCGACGTGTCTACCTTTACCTGCTCTTACAGCTTTACCGTATTGAATTCTAATTCCCCATCTTTTTACTACACCTTGGAATCCTTTTCCTTTTGTAGTTGCAATTGCATCAACAAATTCTCCTTCATTGAAGATTTCGCTAGCTTTTACTTCATTACCTAATAATTCCAATGCGGTATTTAATTTTTCTTCAGGATTTGCTCCTCCAATTCCACATTCAAATATATCTGGTTTTTTCTTAGGCTAGTTACTTTTGGATTTGTGTGTACTAAGACTCTAATTTCTTCTGTGTTTTCTAATGCACCTTGTATTTTTGCAATAGCTTCAGATTTATTGTATTCCTTAGGAAGTGAAATCTTCCTTGAAAGTTCTTGATCTAAATTGTCTGCAAGTACTTCGGTGATTACTTTCAAACCACGAGAAGTTTTTTCATAAGCTCTAATTCCCATTACTACGACCGGAGGCACTTCTAATACAGTTACTGGAGTGAAAACTTCCATCCCTTGGGTTGGAGAGTTTTTATCAGTATCAGTCATTAAGGCATGAGTCATACCTACTTTATAACCTGCGAGGCCGAGTAATTTTGGTTCATCCATTTGTGGCCAAGATTTTACTCTAGGGGTTTCTTTTGCTGCTCTTTTTCTTGGACTAAAAGCAACAGACCCTTTTCTTGGCTGATGATGTCTAACCATTTAATTTAACCTCCTTATTAATATTTTCCTTTATTTTTTAATTATTTTAATTTTTTTTACGTTGATAGCCAAATAAAGGACTATCAAACAAGTTTGATGAAATAAATTCATCGGAATGATAAATAGCTACAAACAAGTCTGTAACTAGATAAATATCAAATTTCAATATATTCCATTGAGTTTAAGCTAATTGAAGCACAATTAAGAATATATCTAATGTATAAATCATTCTGTGCTAAGCATATTTCTAGGGAGTCCTAAAAATATAATCTGTATAAAAAGTTGAGCAAGTTATCTATTAGTGTGTAAACTAATAATCCAAAGAGAATTAAAATCTCATAAAGTTAAATAAAGAAAGCGTAGCGACAACTGCCTCTTCAGTTCTTACAGTTTCAGTTCCCTGTCCTGGAAGGGTATTTACCTTATATAAATCCCAATTAGGATTTGAAACGTCTTCTGCAATTGAAGAATAAGGGCCACCAAATAAAATAGCAATACTTTTACATTCATCTACTTTATGTTTTAATTCATCAAAAATAGAATCAATATAATCTCCATATCTTGTAGTTTCAACAACAAGATCAGGTTTAATTAATTTTAAGCTATTTTTAAGACTCTTATTAGAGGAGATAACATTGTATCCCCAGTAAACGTCATCTGGTTTATCAGGTGTGACTATTACTTCTTTCTTAGCAATTTTAGTAATCTTAAAGTCAAAAATCTTTTTGACAGTAAGTTGCTCTTTACAGAATGCAAGTTCATCCATACCTATATCAACAAAAGTTCCTTTCTTATTTCTTTTAACAGTGAAACCTTGTCTATAATCCCCCACGTCTGGTTGATTATTAACAGGATGATGAGGAGTCCTAAGCGGCGGAAGGATACCAACATGCCTGAGTTCGGATTTTATAGGAATAGCTTGTTTCCTCAAATATTGAGGTGTATTCATATAATTCAAAACTTCAGCAATAAAAGCTCCATCCTCTTTCCCATCTTCGTTTTTATCATGATTATCATTGTAGATAACCACATTATCTGCTTTAAAAATAGCTAAAGCTCTTGCTATAATTCCCACTTTATAAGTGCGAATTTTAAGATCTTTAGACTCAGAAAGAAATGAGTTTGGAATAAATATAGATAGCTCATCTTTATACATTAGTAATACATTTGGCATGTAAACTATATAAAGATTACCCTACATTTATATAGCTATCACTAAATAGACTTACACATTTACAAAATATTATATCAATTATAATATCTGTAGCTTCTTATATGCTACCAACTTTTTTATACTCAGAGAATATATTAATATAAAATATGTACTATCCACTATATAAAGGTATTGTTTTTTAGTGAAAAAATAAGAATTTTTGAAAATAAAAATTATTTTAAAAATGCCCTTATCACAATAACATCAACATTTCGCTTTTCTTTTGTATGAAAATCATAAATCTTTGGAATAGGGAAATTATACCTGAAAATATGAGTAATTTCCAAATTATTATCTTCATAATATCCGATTAAAAAATCTTGTGTAGATGCCATGTGAAATGAATACAAAACATCAGGATTCAAATCGATGGCCTTGTCAACGAATTTCAAATCCTGACCTGAATCCGCTTTTTTCTGAGATCCGAAAGGAGGGTTTTGAAATACGGTATCAACATCCAACGCCGGATTAAACTCACAGATATCACTAACAATGAAATCTGCATTATCAACATTCAACTTATCCTTCACATCAAATGCCAAGCTGATGGAATCCCCGTCAACATCCACACCAACCGATGAAGCCGATCCCATCAGTGCAGATGCAATGGCAAATACTCCTGTCCCACAGCCCAAATCAACAATATTCCTGTTTTCAATATCTCCAAGGGAAAATGCATTCCAAACTAAATCAGAAGCAATAGTTGCGGGAGTGGTATACTGCTCAAGACCAACTTTAGGTTTTGGGTGGTTTGGAATTGATTGAAGTTTCATTTCCAAATGTTTTTTGCGAGTAATTTTTTTCATTAATCAAATATTTAATATATCATGTAATATATAATTATATATTAATGAAAAAATTCAGAGGTTTTTAAATGTTTGAAAAAATATTAATCGCAAATAGAGGAGAAATAGCCATTAGAGTAATGCGTGCTTGTCGTGAACTCGACATCAAAAGTGTAGCTATTTACTCTGATGCAGACAAAACATCTCTTTACACAAATTATGCTGATGAAAGCTATCCGTTAGGAAATCCTTCACCTGCAAAATCTTACTTAAATATAGAAAAAATTATGAACATTGCAATTGAATCTGGAGCTGATGCAATACACCCAGGTTACGGATTTTTAGCTGAAAATCCTAAATTCGGTGAAGAATGTGAAAAAAATGGAATAAAATTAATCGGACCAAGCGGGGAAGTAATCAACAGCATGGGAGATAAAATCACATCCAAAGCTCTCATGAAAAAAGCAGGAGTTCCAGTCATTGAAGGTACACCTGAAGGCGTAAGCGATATTGAAGAAGCCAAAGAAATTGCTAGCCAAATCGGATATCCTGTTATTGTAAAAGCTTCCGCAGGAGGTGGTGGAATTGGTATGCGTGCAGTTTATAAAGAAGAGGAACTTGTACAGGCAATCGAATCCACACAATCCGTAGCGTCAACAAATTTCGGTGATTCAACAGTATTTATCGAAAAGTATCTTGAAAAACCAAGACACATCGAATTCCAAATATTGGCTGATGAACACGGTAACGTAATCCATGTAGGCGACAGGGAATGTTCCATCCAAAGAAGACACCAAAAGCTCCTTGAAGAAGCTCCTTCACCAATCATGACTGAAGAGCTAAGGGAACAAATGGGTGGAAGTGCAGTAAAAGCTGCAGAATACATCGGATACAAAAGTGCAGGAACTGTCGAGTTTTTATATGACAATGGAGAGTACTATTTCCTTGAAATGAACACCCGTATCCAAGTGGAACACCCAATTACAGAATTGGTTACCAATACTGACCTGATTAAAGAGCAAATCAAAATCGCCAACGGCGATGAATTAACCTACAGCCAGGACGACATTCAGGTAACAGGTCACGCAATCGAATGCCGTATCAATGCAGAAGATCCTCTTAACGACTTTTCACCTAACCCTGGAAAAATTACAGGTTACAGATCCCCTGGTGGACCTGGTGTACGTTTAGACAGTGGAGTTTATATGAATTATACAATTCCAACATTTTATGATTCAATGATTTCCAAACTGATTACCTATGGAAGAAACAGAAATGATGCAATTAACAAAATGAAAAGGGCATTAAGCGAATACATCATTTTAGGTGTTAAAACCACAATCCCATTCCATAAGGCGGTCTTAAGAAATCCTAACTTTATTTCCGGAGACCTGAACACCCATTTCATCGATACCTATAAAGTAGGTATTGAAGAAGAGATGGTTAATGTTATTGCAGAAGATTTAGAATATGTAAACAAATTAAAATCCACATTCATGCCTGCTAAAAAGATTGCTGCAATTTCAGCTGCAGTCGGATCTTACCTAACTGATGCAAAACAGCAAATGGATAAGCAATAGGTTTTCATTGGAGATTTCAGATGAAAAATGAAATCCTTAACTTATTGAAAAGAGAAGGCATGATTTCTGATGAAATCGATGATGCAAACATCAATGACTTTGCAGATTTAATTGAAGGCATCGGGAGAACTGAAAAAGAATACATAAAATCCTCTGAAATTTCAAAATGTTTGAAAACAAGATATGTTGGAAAAAATCTATATGTTTTCAACGAAGTAAGTTCAACAAACACTATAGCCAAATTCATGTCTAAAAATGGAATTGGAAACGGCAGTGTTGTTATAGCCGAGAAACAAATGGCCGGAAGAGGAAGGTCTGGAAAATCATGGGAATCTCCATTGGGAGGCATATGGTTATCAATCATATTAACCCCCGATGTTGATTACTCCAAAATTCCTCTCATAACCTTGGCCACAGGCGTTGCAGTTGCAAAAACTCTTGAAGAGATCGGCATTGAAAATCCTGAAATAAAATGGCCAAACGACATTATGATAAACGGCAAAAAAGTCTGCGGAATTCTAACCGAAGCCATAACTAATTTTAATACCATAGACCATGTCATTATCGGTGTCGGAATTGATGCCAATTTGAGTATTGAAGATTTCCCTAAAGAATTACAGAACACAACAACAACTCTTGAAAGGGAAATTGGAAGAGTGAACGAAAACTTACTAATAAAACTCTTTTTGGAAGAACTTGAAAAAATCATCGAACTATTCAACAGCAAATGCTATGAAGACATATTGAAGGAATGGAGAAAACGTTCCTACACCATTGGCAAAATTGTAGAAGTTAAAAAACCATTCAGCAAATCATATGATGCCTATGCAGCAGGCATTTCAAAAGAAGGAGAATTGATTGTTGAAAAACACGACGGCACTCTTGAAAAGGTAATCTCCGGAGAATGCCTAATTAAAAAAATGAACTGAATGTTATACGGAAGCATAACATTTCCATCGCCAATCATGAAAAAACTATTTTTTTGCACTCGTCTTCATTTGGAATAACATTTACCAATTTATCAAATGAAGATGTGATTTTTTGAGATAAATCATCCAATTCCATATTAAACGCATCGGCAGTTGACAAGTCAAATCTTATTGTAGCTGATGCACCGGGCATTCCAACAGCAGGAATGGTAATTATTCCATAATCTTTCAGTAAAATCAGTGAAAATACAAAAGCCAAATCATTATCTGACAAATCATGAGAAATATCAATCTCATCGGCCAAATCTTCAGGAGTAATCATGACTCCCGTTGGAGTTTTTTGTATATGGCTGAAGTTTTCTTCAAGCAAGTCAAATAACCGGTCTTTTCTCTCAAAACTCTTTTTTAGATTTTCGCCATTGAAATTTTTAATACCATTCAGCATGGCAAGCACTGCAGGCGGTTGAGCTTCAAGACCAAATTGATGAACCTTAACCTTGATTTCATCAATTAATTCCTTGCGACCAGCCATTAAACCTCCCCTTGGACCGGGCATTAATTTATCGGTACTGGTAATTGCAATATCTGCACCTAAATCACAGGCTTTTGCCTGATTGAACACAACAGTCCTAAGTCTTGCTCCAGATGCATCATCAACCATTACAGGAATGTTTCTTTCATGAGCCATTTCAATAACTTTTTTAAATTCATCTTCATCGATTACTTTATGATCCATTGTAGAACCTGTAATTACAACCAATGAAGTATTATCCGGTATTGTGAACTCATCAAAAACATCAGTTTCAAAGTAATTTGCTCCAACTAAACTGCAGCTGCGAGGTATTGACGGATGGGCAGGCAACTCTGCAAGATAATGCACCACATTGGAATCCTTTGCGACCAGCGTTAGTATGGTGGCCAAGATTCCTGAAGAGGTTCTATTTAATGGAAGAACCTTTTCACCGCCCATATGTTCAATTCCAACCTCCTGAAGAGCATCCTCAAAAATAGCTGGACCAACATAAGTTTCCAAAAGGCTTAGCTCTGAAGGACTTGCAATAAATCCGCCAGATAAGCCAGTCAAATCAAATAAAAATTCACGCCCCTTATTTTCAACTATATCCTTAATAATTGACAGGGCATTTTCCCTTTTTTTAACTTCATCTAAAGAATCATCAACAATCATCTAATCAGAGTCATCTAATTGTAATTTATAGTCTTCAAAGAACTCAATTATAGATTTTAATTGCTTTTCAGTAATATCAATTGATGTATATTCCTCATCTTCAGGAACTTGATAATAGTACTCAGCGAATAAGACTTTACCTTCAGGACTTGTGAAAATAGTTATTCCATCAGTAAGCTTGTCAGGGTTCTTATTTTGGAACTCAATTTCAAAAGAAGTTCCGAATTTTTGAGAAAACTTCTCTTTTTCTTCAGGTTCCCTGTTACTTTTTCTAATTTTTGCCATTCTAGATTTGAATTTTTTTTCTGCAACTTCATCAATGTCAGCCATAAATACACTTCCTCTATTATAATCTTAAAAAATATAATAATTTAAAATATACTATAAACTAATCTCATATATAAGTATTATTATTCAAAATTTTCAATCATACAAACTATTACCATGACTATCCATGGCAACAATAAGAGGCCCGAATTCCTTAACCTTCAAGTTCCACATGGCTTCAGGCATTCCCAAGTCCAGCCAATCCACACTTTCGATTTTTTCAACAGCATCAACATATAATGCCGCACATCCTCCAGTTGCCACAACATACAATGCATTATTACGGATTAAAGCTTCACGCACAGTATCATCCATTCCACCTTTACCAATGACAATTTTAGGACCCATATCCAAAACATCACTTTGATAAGGATTCATCCTCATTGAAGTGGTCGGCCCAATAGCAACCATCTGATAATCATCATCTTTTTTAGTAATGATTGGTCCTGCATGGAAAAGCACCGCTCCCTCAATATCCAATGGAGCACCCTGTTCAATAAGGCGCTTGTGTGCCTGATCCCTTGCAGTTAAAATATTTCCAGTTAAGTAAACTACATCACCAGCTTTAATCTCATCCAAATTTTCATCTTTAATTGGGACATTTAATCTTTTTTCCATATATCCACCCTATAAATTAATAATAATCTTTTTATTAAAAAAGTAATATACTTATAACTATATAAATTTTTTAGATTAAATAAATTTAATGGCTAAATATAACTCTGAGGAAAAATATGTCAAGCATGAGCAGTGTTGCAGGTTTGTCAAAATTTATAACAACCCTGCCAAAAACAAAATATTCCATAATTGGAATGATGATAATAAGTTTTCTGATTGGTAGTACTTATTATATTATCGATTTGTCACCCGGTCAGGGAATCATTCAGGATTTCATTTATGGAGGATTATTCGGATTTGTAGTTCTTGGCATTAGTTCTATCATGAGCGGAGCACTAGACCAGCAGGTCATAAGCAGCCTTCATGGAATCAACTTGAAAATCAAGCATTCCATGTTTTTATCCGGCCTTTCAATGACCATCTTGGGAATATTTGTGCTTTTGGGATGCATAATTTCCAGATTAATCCATGTGGACATATTTGTAAATTCAATGATATTCGCCTGTGTTTTGATATACGGTTTCAATACCCTGGTATTCTGGGCAACATCCAAAGTCAGATTTTCTGTAGCTGCAATAACAGGATTCATCCAACCGGTTCTCATCATAGCAATGTACATATCAATATCATTCCTGTTTATCGATACAAGCTTCATGGGACCTGTGATATTCCAGATTATCCTTAAGGCGTTTGTTGCATCAATAATATTCGTTATAGCGATCTACGCTTTCATTACCGTTATTGCTTCCCCATTCAAGAAAAATCTGGGAATTGGCGTATTGGATTTACTAAGCTTGTTTATTGCTCATATGAATGAAGGATCCAACTCCCTCGAGGGACTCTTTGAAAATATGAGCGAAGCTATTGACACCATTGTCACATTCGTCAGCTTCAAAAGCGAAAATGGAATTAAGGCATTATTCATCTCCCCATCCGTACATCCCGGACCTCTAGGAGATTTAGGCGGGTCAAATATGCCGACACTGCTTGCAAATAAATTCGATTGCTTCACCATGGTTGCACATGGTCCTTCAACACATGACTTCAACCCGATTGCAGTCAGTGAAATCGATAAAATAGAAAACTCAATAAGAAAGGGTCTGGAAAGAGTTGAATATTCGGAAAATGCCAGCAAATTTATACGCTACAACTCTGAAAAAGCAAATATTGGAGTTCAATTTTTCAACGAGGGAATGGTGATCTTATCCACTTTTGCTCCCGAAGCTGTTGACGATATCGAATTCGGTGTCGGACTTACAATGATGGCCCAAAGCAGAAACCACTGTAATGTCAAGGATTCTGTGATTGTTGACTGTCACAATTCATTTACTGCCGAAAGCGGCGAAGTGCTTCCAGGAAATTCAGAGGTATTCCAATTAATTGATGTAATTGATTTGATTGAACCGGAACAGGAAAAATATGACATTAAAATCGGATGCCATTCTGACAACATGGGTGACCTTGACAAAAATGAGGGTGTTGGAGAAAGCGGTATAAAGACAATGATCATTGAAGTCGGAAATCAGAGAACCGCCTATGTTCTTTTTGATGCAAACAATATGGAGATCGGATTCAGACAGGAAATCATTGATGCAGTAAGCGATTTAGAGATAGATGAAATTGAAGTGATGACAACCGATACTCATACAGTAAATACAATATCAAGAGGATATAATCCTATCGGAATAGTAAAAAGAGCTGAAATTATAGAATATGCCAGAGCAAGCATAATTGAAGCAATTAAAGATATAGAAAAAGTTGAAGTTGGAACTGGAACCAATAAAATAAAGAATCTCAACACATTCGGCCCTAAAAATTCAACAGAGTTGATTTCAACAATCAGTTCCGTTGTGGCCGTGAGCAAAATTATAGCTCCAGTCTTACTTATAACATCATTATTTATCGCATTTTTATGGATTTTCTTTGGTGGCTTATAAATACATTACAAATAAAGTAAATGAAATAACCCAAGTAAAGAAGAATGGTGCTATTCCATCCCATAACCATTGACTGAATCCGGAGATTTCCTCACCTGCGATTTGTTGAGAAAATTTACCAACGAAATATAATATTATTACAGCAATGAAAAATGCAAATACGTCATTTTTAAATCCAAACCAACCAACAGTCAAAGCAGTTGAAATCAAAGCCGCAGCAAGAGCCGCAACAATATGTATACTTGTAACCTTAACAGTAGTGTCCATTTATATCCTCCATTAAATTAAATATATTAATATAATTTTAGTTATTATAATATATTAAGGTATTGATTAAAAAAGGTGTTTTATGATGAAATCCATGTCCAATGTTGACATTTTTACAATAAGCAATGAACTGAATAATTTATTAAGTGGGGCTAGAGTCGATAAATCATTCCAACCTACAAAAGACATAGTTGTTATGAGATTCCATGTTCCAGGAACCGGAAGAATAGACTTGGTAATGCAATGTGGCTCCAGAATACATACAAGCCAATATCCCCTTGAAAACCCGACTACACCACCAACATTTCCAATGCTTTTAAGGAAAAGAGTGAAAGGAGCTCATGTTGAAAGCATCAAACAGCATAACTTTGATCGTGTAGTTGAAATAAGAGTTAAAAAAGACAAATATTATACAATAATCGTTGAATTGTTCGACAAAGGAAACATAATCCTTTTAGATGAAGACAACAATATCATCTTACCTCTTAAGAGAAAACGCTTGAGCACCAGAGACATCAGCTCCAAGATAGAATATGAATTTCCCGAAGAGAGAGGAATCAATCCGATAACCGCTACTGAAAAGGAATTCAAGGAGATATTTAATGATTCCGAAAGTGATGTTGTAAGGACCCTTGCGATAAACGGACTTGGAAGCCTATATGCTGAAGAAGTTATAAAAAGAGCCAATGAAATAACTGAACTGGACAAAAATACGCCTAATAATGAACTAACCGAAAAACAGCTGGAAGGACTGTATGGAGGATTCAAAGATTTATTTGATAATCTTTCAGAAGACACCATCAGGCCCCAAATTGTAAAAAGCGAGAATAAAGAGGATGTTGTTGCACTGGATTTGAAAAAATATGATGACTTTGAAAAGACATACTTTGAAAGCTTCAATGAAGCATGCGACGAATTCTACTCAAAAAAAGTAAACACCAGCATAAAAAATACCCGAGAGTCAGCATGGAATAAAAAAGTAAACAAGTTTGAAAAAAGGTTACGTTTACAACAAGAGACACTTGATAATTTTCATAAGACCATTGAAGATAGTCAACATAAAGGAGAGATTATTTATTCTAATTACACTACCATCGAAAATATAGTAACTGTTGTAAACCAAGCAAGGAGTAAAGACTACTCTTTTAAAGAAATTGGAAAAACATTGAAAAAGGCTAAAAAAGATGGGATGGCAGAAGCTCAAATTTATGAATCAATTGATAAACTTGGTGTTTTGACATTAAAGATTGATGACACTACATTAAATATTGATCCGAAATTGACCATACCGGAAAATGCTGAAAATTATTATGAAAAGGCTAAAAAAGCTAAAAGAAAAACAAAAGGTGCAGAAATAGCAATTGAAAATACTAAAAAACAACTAGAAGACATCAAAGCCAAAAAGGACATTGCAATGGAAAACATTGCGGTGCCGAAAAAGAGAGTAAAGAAAAATCTCAAGTGGTATGAGAAATTAAGATGGTTTGTAAGTTCCGACGGCCATCTGGTCATTGGAGGACGTGATGCCAACAGCAATGAAAGTGTCGTCAAGAAATATCTGGAACCGAATGACATCTACCTGCATGCAGATATACACGGAGCATCATCAACTGCCATAAAATTAAATGGAGACGATGTAAATGACAATCTCCTTAAAGAATCCGGTGAGTTTGCAGCATCCTTTTCATCTGCTTGGTCAATGGGATTCACATCTCAAGACGTATTTTGGGTCAATCCAGACCAGGTTACAAAAACACCGGAATCAGGAGAATTTCTGGCAAAAGGGTCATTTGTCATAAGGGGCCACAGAAATTACATCAGGGGAGCACGGGTAAAACTGGCAATTGGAATTGTCGATTATGAAGGAAAAAGAATAATGGCAGGCCCAATAGAAGCCTTGGAAAAACATTGTGACAATTATGTTGTGATAAAGCCTGGATTTACTAAAAAAGAAGCGATAGCCAAAAAAATCATGCATAAAATAAATGAAGATGACCTGTTAACTCTCGATGACATAATAAGAGTATTGCCATCCGGAAAATGTGACATTGATGAAGAATATCATCAAAGAAAAAAATATGAGAAAAATTAATCCTGATAATCTTCAGGATTAAACTCAAAATATTCGTCAGGATTCATAACCACAACATCAATATTTGGGTTAAACTGACTTACAAAATTAGCAAAAATTGCCGGATCTTGTTCTATTGGTGGAAATGTATTGTAATGCATTGGAATTACAACCTTTGGATTCATCCACATTGTACCAAGAGCGGCTTCGAAAGGACCCATTGTAAACTTATCACCAATAGGGACCAACACCACATCAGGTTTGTAAATTGCACCAATAATGTCTTTCATATCACCAAACAATCCAGTATCTCCACAGTGATATATTTTGGTTCCATCTTCAAAAGTTATTAAAAAGCTTGCAGCAGTTCCTCCAGGAACGGTTTCTTCCATGATATCAATATCTGAGGAATGTTTGGCTTCAAGCATTGTAAATTTAATATTTCTGAATATGAATGAACCTCCAATATTAACACTAATGTTTCTTATCCCTTGCTGTGCTAAAAAGAGTGAAATTTCATGGATACATGCAATAGGGGCATTAGTACTGTTGGATATCTCCAATGCATCCCCAAAATGGTCTGAATGTCCATGAGTGAGTAAAATAATATCGGGGTTTAATTCCTCTACCGGAACTTCACATGAGGGATTATTGCTAATAAACGGATCAATCAAGATTTTAACGTCATCATCACTTATAATTTCAAAAGCGGAATGTCCAAGCCAGCGGATTTCCATTATGCGACACCACCATTAGCAGCTGCCATAAGAATATTTTCATCCAAATTGGATGCTATGTTCCAAGTCTTTTCAAAGTCGGCTCTTATGTTTGAAATGGAATTCCTATCGTTATATATAGCACCATATTCTACTTCATTCTGGCCCTCTGAAATAATCATTGCATGTGAATCATCAGTTATTAAATTGATAGAATGTACCTTTGGAACAGTTTTAATGTGCACTCCCTGTTTGAGAAGAGATGAAATTAAAAACATGTAAGACATGTCGGAAACATCAAACTCATTGATGATTACTCTGGAATAGATTGTCGGAACATGAGATAAAAACCTGTCAGACAAATCATTTAATGAAGGGATTTCCAACATTATTTCCTTATTCACATTTACCGCCAAATTGTCAAAAGCTTCCTCTGAGGTTAACAAACCGTCATCTGAAATTACATAACTATTGAGAGATTTTGGAACAGGTAAACTTTCAGGATTATTAATATCAATTTTAATATCCCTAGCAGGAACTTCTGGAGCCCTTTTAGTTGGAGCATCAAAAACAGGTTCAAGAACCGGTCTGGTAACTGGCTCTTCTACTTCCAAAGCGTGCTGAATTTCATCAGAGTTGTGTGTTGGTTCAACTATAAATTCAGGAATTTCCTCTGATACATATTCCCCTTCCCTTCTTTTAGGAGCACGTGTAACTTTCAATGGCTTGCCGTAATAAGGTTCAAAATCAAGCTGATTGTCAAAATTAACTTCTGTTTCCGGTTGCGGAACAACCTTTAAAACAGCCTTTGAACTTCTGTCATAATCATCATTGAAATAACTTCCGTCAGAACTTGGAAAATCGCCAACCTCTAACTCTTCATAATCTCCATCATTATAATCATTGAATTCTTTTCTTACTTTTAAGGGACCACTAGAAGCATTATCCTTAGATTTCCTATCAAATGCACTAAGAGAACGCCCTCCATTTTCCCTAGACTCTAAAAATTCTTTAATTTTATTAGTAGTTCTATCTGCATTAGAATCGACAAAATAGCTGACAATAAGGATTATTCCGACAATTGAAATAACCAAACCAACTATTAAAAGAATATCTATCAGGTTATAGATAGCTGTTTCATATGCTATGAGAACACCAATTACAAATAAAATAAAACCTGAAACTAATTTTATTGTATTTCCCACGTTTTCACCCTTATCAATTATTATCACTCTATTATTTAATATTTATTAATATATTAAAAACCATTTATAAAGTTAATGGAAAAAATAGGAAAAATTTAAGGAAAAAAGAAAAAAGTAATACTTTTTTAAAAAATAGTAATATTAATATAGTAAAAAATCCAATGTTTAATTGGTGAGAAAAATGAAAAAAATGAAAAAATTCTTCAAAGAAAATTCAGGTCAGGGTGCCGCAGAATACATTCTTCTGTTTGGAGGAGTTATTGTTATAGCACTGCTTGCATTAACAATATACAGATCATACATGAACACAAGCGATGTCAGCCTAAAGGCTAAAGACGACATCATTGATGTTAGAAACACAATTCTCGACAACAGAACCCATGTATAGTGAAAAACTTGATAACAAAGGACAGGGAAGCGCTGAATTGATCCTGATTATTGGAGGATTAATAATAATAGTGCTCCTTGTTGGAAGTTATATGTCCCATATAACCGAAGAAACTCAAACAAACGTAAAAAACTTATTACAAAAAGAAAGAGATTTTTTAATAAATAAAATTTGAAAATGGAGAGACTTCCTCTCTATTTTCCAATTAACAAAGTATTTAATATTTCATTCCATGATTCGGAATTAATATTATTCAATTTCATAGCGGTTCTTGATAAAACTCTAATATCCTGCGGACATGCAGTTACACAAGCTCCACACAAGTTACAGAAGTTTAAATTTGTAACAGATTTGCCGTCTACAATTTCAACAGCATTACACGGACAAACATCCAGACATGCATGGCAGGAATCGCCTTTACACACCTTTTCATCACTTTCAACCAATTGCAATGTGCCCTCAAATGGTTTGGTAATTGTAATTGCATCAACAGGACAAATATCTGAACACCAGGAGCAATTTACACACGAAGATTCTGAAATTAATGTTTCCCCAGTGATTTCAACTGCGTCTATTTCATCATAATACATGCAGGTTGAACAGACCTGATTAATTGCATCCTCCGGACATACCCTCTTACAGATTCCACAGAAAATGCATTTAGACAAATCAACTTCAATAGAATTGTTTACCAAATCATTGCTAGCTGTTGGAATATTCTTTATTGTTATGGCTTCAGCAGGACACATGTCTGCACAAAAGGAACAATAGATACACTGTTCCTCATCAATATCCATCTCTCCCCTCACCAAATCAACTGGATTTGGAAGGTTTCTTCTAAATATGATGGAATCCTGAGGACAAACCTCATAACATCTTCCACAGTAAATGCAGTCTTCATCATGGACTTCAGATTCAACATCCCATTTAGGATAAGATTTAATGTCCTTAACATCAGTTCCTGCAATACTTAATGACAATGCGCCAAATGGACATGCAACAGAACACAATCCGCAAAATACACAAGACTCACCGTTAACGGAAACCAAATCCATTTCAATTAATCCACGTGCAATAGGTACAATGGGACCTAACCTTAAGGAATCAGTAGGACACACATCAACACATATGCCACAACCAACACAATATTTATCTTTATAAGATAATTTACGGTGTTCTTCACCGCCTCGTTCAATATTAAACATTATTATCCCTCATGCTTTGGAAATAGCTTGATTTGGACAATTTTGTATGCAAAGATCGCAATCATCACAATTTTCAGGGACGACCTTAACATCACCGTCTTCCTCTATGATTGCACCTTGCTCACAAAGTTTAATGCATAATCCTTGTACAGGACAATTTGCAATGTGTCCACATACGTCCGGATCTATTTTTACTGCCATATAACCACCTCTCGTTGTTAAAATATTTTATAGACAAATATTTTGATTATTGAATGAACTTCCCATTTTGATTAATTTCCCCACTCCTGATTCGTGTAGAGGAAATGGGAGTTCCATCATAGGCCAAAACAAAACTAACTACAACAATATCAAGTGGATTCATTCCTTTAGAAACTCTAATTTCATTGATTTTCACTGCTGTAGGTTCGGTCTCCTCACTTACAACAATAGCCTCAATACATTCATCATATATCGTAGTCCCATAAGGGTCTTGCAAAGGAACAACAACAAAATTAGATTTATCGGAAAAAAAAGATTTAAGATTAGACATTCTGACTTTACAGGAATCGATGTCTCCTTTTAATCCTCCAAATTCATCAGAAGTGACTCCGATTTCAATTTGATTGCCTATTTCAAAAGCAGTGGACAATAATTTCTTATGCCCATCATGAAATTTGTCAAAAGTTCCACCTACTGCCACTTTAGCATATCTTTTAGAATTCATAACAATGTCCTAATTAGCTTGTTATTTAAATATTTGGTAAAACTCTTATAAATTTATAGCTATAAAAAAAAAATTTAAAAAAATTTAAAAAAAAATAAAAAAGTAGTTAATTAGAATGGAAGACTTGCATAACGGCCTTGAAGCCCATATGAATGAGCATTCCAATTAGCTACATGACCTAACGAGTTCCTAGAACTTGTTGCATCAGCAACTGTCCAAGTATTGCCAATTAACACTTGCGCCCACACATGTCCATAAGTGTTACCACTTGAAAAGTGACAGGTACCGTGAACATATCTGGCAGGCATTCCAGCAGCCCTATACATTGCCACAAGCAGGTGAGCATGATCTACACAGTTACCAGTTTTAGCGTTTAAAGTTCCTACTGCTCCATATTTGGTGTCATAATAGAAACTATAAGATACTGTGTCCCTTACATAGTTGAAAATCTTAGTTGCTTTCTCCTTATCGCTCTTACAATTTTTTGTCAATTTAGCGACTAATTTTTTGATTTTTGCATTATTGACTTGACAATTATGAGAAGCTGCCAAATACTTAATCAAATTGGTAATTTTATTTTTATTGTTTAAAATTCCAGTTGATGAAGTAGAAGAACCGGATAAAGATTTTACCTGTACGTAAGAAGGCATTTTCTTATTTTTATCATACTTAACAAGCACGTTAGAAAATGCCTTGACCAAACCATCATAACCAATAGATCCTACTTTAGAGCTTACTGAATTCGGCAATTTTCCTTTAGATTCGGAAGTTTTAACAACCTTTTTAGCTACGCTGAGATAGTTTCTCAAGTATCCCAAATTATGTGCAGCTTTAGGTTTGCTAGGATTTTCCATAATCTTAATAGAGATAGCTTTCTTATTTCCTGCTTTCAAGTTTACAATAGCTTTAGAAGCTAAATATAAATAGTCAGCAGTTTTAAAGGAAACAACTCCAATCTTAACAGATGAAGGTAACTTAGAATGTTTTGAAATATATTTTTTAACGCTTTTAGATGCAGCGATAATATTCTTTACAGATACCTTGTTTGCAACATAAATGTTAGCTGAGCCATGATTAGTGTCCTGGCTAACTTTTATGTTATGAGTTCCTTTAGATAATGCACCTAACCCCACTGCAGCAATACCCTTGGAATTGGTTTTGGAAGTTAAATTTTTACCTTTGAAATTAAAGACAACATGTTTGCCCTTAACAGGCTTATTATTTTCATTCACTACCTTAACTGAATAAGAAACACTTTTTCCACTGGAAGCATACTTGTTCTTCGCTACCAACTTAGTTCCCTTAACTGTTATCTTTGTAATAACAGGAGCTGACTTGTAAATTGGATCGGATACCAGTGTTTTAGCAGTGTAATGGCCCGGACCGTTAGTTATATCTAACTTGGCAACACCATTTGAATCAGCTTTGTAAACTTTAGAACTGCCACCAATAACGGTCTTAACTTTAATGTCTTTAAGAAGATGTCCAGAAGCATCTTTAACTTTTACCGAATACTTTGAACCGTCATTCGCCTTCATGGTTAAATCCTTTGCACTTAACTTAGCTACAAGTTTAAGGATTATAATTCTATTTGAACCGTGACTATAATCCTTTGATCCGGAAGTTGAATGAGAATATTTTACAACATAATTACCCGGCATCACATCTTTTAAAGAAAGTTTTGCATTTCCATGTTTATTGGTTTTGCAAATAGTGGTTTTTCCGTTGAATTTAATTTTAACTTCTTTGTTTGCTAATTCCTTGCCTTTGGCATTTGTTAATTTTACATTAAATTTGGATCCGTCATTATACTTCATAACCAATATTTTTGAAGATAACTTTGTAGCAGGATTCACAACAACTATCTTTGAGCTGCCGCTAGCTGAATAAAAATTCTTGTCACCGTTAAACTTGAACTTTATTTTATAAGTACCTTCAGAAAGAACAGGGATAGTTATTTTAGCTTCCCCCTTCTTATTGGTCTTTGAGGTTACTTTTTTGTTATTATAAGTAAAAGTGACTTTTTTATTCTTGAGTAACTTGCCGTGTTTTGATTTTAAAACAACTTTGAAGGAATTTTTTTTGTTTGTAGGAACATGAGTCTTGCCTTTTGAGGCAAGTTTAGTGCCTTCTTTTTTAACGACAATCTTATGTGAAACTGTCTCCTTGGAATAAGGATTAGTTGCACTAATAGTATGCTTGCCTACAGCCAAATTAACATTGATAGTTGCAACACCATTGGCATTAGTTTTTTTAGTATAAGTTTTACCGTTTAATTTGAAAGTGACCTGAGTATTTGCCAATACCTTATTGTCCTTCCAAAAGGTAACCTTATATGCAGATGCATATCCATAATTTTTAGTTAAATCACTTCCAACTGCAGATGATAATACTTTAACCTTTCTTGAAAGGGAAGATGAAGAATAATCAGAAGTTCCCCCATAAGTCAAAGAAAGAGCATAGGATCCAACTTTCAAACTTTCAGTTTTAATTGAAGCCACACCCTTAGCATTAGTGAAACCTGTGTAAGATTTCTTATTAACTTTAAGAATTATTTTCTGATTTGTTAAAACTTTACCATTACTATCTTTTAAAGTAACATCAAAATAAGTTGATGACTTACCATAGTGAGTATCAGATACACTTAACTTTGTAGATACTTTACTCGCAGCAACAATACTTGAACTACCAGCACTAACTATATTATTACTTGAACTTTCAGCAACAACACTATCAGCACTTGAACTAGTTGAACTTAAAGTATTTTCCCCAACTGCTTCAACATCATTGGAAGTTAATTGTTCTTGATAATTATCCTCATAATCAGAACTAGTATTTAGAACTCCATCATCAGGACAATTCCCCAAATTATCATCATGAGAATTAACTATATTAGTTTCTGAGATAGAAACCTCGTTAGAAATTTCTAATTTATTATTTGCAGATGATGAATCATCATCTCCTATTAAATAATTTGAATCTTCTGTTTCTGAAACATTAATTAATTCTGCTGCATTAACTGCCCCAATAGCAAGGAACATCGCCAATACAACCAAAATCATTAATGATCTTTTTTTTATCGAAATTTTTCCACCTCTTGGTTCTCATTACGAAAATTTTATAGCAAAATATGATTATACTAGACATAGTATTTCATAATGAGTGGATAAAACTTATAATGCTTATCTTATATAAATGTTATTGAAACCCCAATATGCAAAAAACCCATTTAAATTGCTCAAATTAATAAAAAAAGATTAAAACAAAATAGAAATCGCCAATAAAGCAAAAAACATGGCGAAATCAAACATGATAAAATTAAAAATCTTAAAAGTTAACTAAAATTTTATAAAATAGATAAAAAATAAAATTTATAATTGGCAATACTTTTTATTAAAAATTAAAAAAAATTCAATAATTACATTAAAATCAAAAGGACAATTGTGCCGATAACTAAAAATAACATGAAATTGAAATATTATATTGAAAATAGGGAACTAAATTGAAAATTGAAAAGCCTGAAAAAAAGTTGATTTGATGTTGTATGAAAAAAACATATTCCAAAAAAACTACCGAAATGTCGATATAAGGCTCGGATTAGGTTATCCGAACATTTATCGAACTGCAATGTCATCTATGGGTTATAATATTTTATATAATCTAATAAATGAACGTGAGGATACCTGGTGTGAGAGGATAATTTACCCCAATGTCAAATCAATTGAATCAAACACCCCCATTAAGCATTTTGACATAATAAGCTTTACTCTCCAATTTGAGGAAGACTATTTTAATTTACTGGAAATGTTAAGAGATTCTGGAATTCCGCTGAAAAGGGAAAATAGGAGCGAAAATGACCCATTAATCATTGCCGGAGGCCCTTGTGCCACTGCAAATCCAATGCCATTATCCGACTATATTGATCTTTTCATCATTGGAGAAGGCGAAAAGACAATGGACGAATTATTAGATGTTTATAAAAATTTTCAAAAAGATTTAAGAAAATTTTTAGATATCAAGGGCATTTACATTCCCGAATTTGATAACAAAACAAAAATGAGAGTTGTAGATAACCTTGATGAAACTTACCATATCACCCAGCCGATTATAAGCGAAAGTGACGATGAAAATTACCAAAGTGTCTTTAACAATACGATAATGCTGAATGTTTCAAGAGGCTGTACAAGAGGCTGCAGATTTTGCATGGCCGGCTATCTTTACAGGCCCATGCGAGAAACAAGCTGGAAAAAGTTAATTGATATTGCCCTTGAAAATAGGAAAAACACTGGATTAAATAAGATTACGTTAATTGGAGCTGCAGTTTCTGACTACAGCAATTTAAACGAATTAATCGGCGGTCTTGAGGAGGAAGGTTTTCAAATTTCAACACCCTCATTAAGAATAGAATCCATTACAAAAGAAACTCTGGAAAGTTTAAAAAAGAGCGGACTCAAAACAATAACTCTTGCACCAGAATCAATAAGTCGGCTCAGAAAAGTAATAAATAAAGACATACTGGAAGAGCAAATTTTTACAGTAATAAAAAATGCTGTTGATTTGGACTTTAACATTAAATTATATTTTTTAATAGGAATACCTGGCGAAAGTTTTGATGATATTCGCGAGCTTTGCGAGTATATGAAAAAAATTGCAAGTATGCATAAAAATCCGAAAAGAGTGAAATTCAGTGTAAATCCGGTGATTCCTAAACCCCACACGCCACTTCAATGGGAGCGTTATGATTTTAAGGACATTAAAAAGAAAACCAGATATATTAAAAAGGAAATGAAAAATTATAACATAAAGTGCGAAAGTCCTAAAAAAGGACTAATCCAATATATACTCTCTTGTGGAGATAGGGGTGTTTCTACACTTCTTGAAAAATCTTTAACGCAACAACCCACACTCAAAGAATGGAGAGAATTGACACCGGATTATAATATTGACGATTTACTGCCTTGGAGCAATATTGATACCGGCATAAACGAAAGATTTTTAAAAAATGAACACAGGCGATTGAAAACCTTGAAGCAAACACCATGGTGTGAAACATCAACATGCTACAATTGTGGAGTTTGTGAAAAATAATTACTAGAAAAAAATAAATTTACTATAATAATATATATTATAACAAGTGAGGTAATATTTATGATAAAACCTGCAAGCAGAACAAAACTAATTGAATTATCATTGATTAGAAAAATGTTTGAAGTGACAAATCCCGATGCAATTAACTTGGGAATTGGAGAACCTGATTTTGACGTTCCCCAAAACATTAAGGATGCAATGAAAAAATCAATTGATGAAAACTATACCCATTACAGTTCAAACAAGGGATATATAGAATTAAGAGAAGAGATTGTGAAAAAATTCAAAAAAGATAACGGAATAAATACCGATCCTGAAAATGTCATTGTGACAGTGGGAGCCAGTGAAGCATTATACATTAGTGCCCAGGCATTTATGGAACCCGGCGATGAAATCATCTTACCTGACCCTAGCTTCCTGCTATATGAATCTGTCATAAATCTGGCAGGAGGAAGCATAGTGCCTGTTGACTGTAAGATGGAAAATGAATTCAAATTGAAAGCTGAAGATGTCTTAGAAAAAATCACTCCGAAAACAAAAGCCATTTTCTTAAATTCCCCATCCAACCCAACTGGTGCAGTAATGGAAAAAGAGGACATTAAGGCAATTGCGGATTTATCAATGGACCATAATTTTTTAATTATCTCAGATGAAATCTATGAAAAGATAATCTATGATAAAAAACATTATTCCCCTGCAAGATATAGCGATAATGTTATTACAATAAATGGATTTTCAAAAACATATGCAATGACAGGATTAAGAATAGGTTATCTGACAGCAAATGAGGAACATACCGAAGAGCTGTTTAAAGTACATCAAAACAGTATCGCCTGTTCCAATTCCACAGCACAAAAAGGAGCATATGAAGCATTGACCGGACCACAGGACGAAGTCCAAAAAATGGTTAAGGAATTCCAGAGAAGAAGAGACCTGATTGTCTCACGTTTGAACGGAATGGGCTATGAGACAGTTAATGCAGAAGGCGCATTTTATGTATTCCCAAAAATAGAAGATGAAAACTTTGTTCAAAAGGCAGCCAAGGCAGGCGTGATTACAGTTCCGGGATCTGCATTTGGAGACAATGGCAAAAATCACATAAGAATGTCCTATGCAAATTCCTATGAAAACATCGAAAAAGCAATGGATATTCTAGAAGAGCGTGTAGTTAATGGATGAATATAGAACCAAGGCTGGAACCAAGGCATCTGCAGTTGCAATATCTGCAAACATCATACTGACCATTCTAAATGTCATCGTGGGAGTGCTGAGTGGAAGTTATGCGCTGGTGTCTGAAGGAGGACATACCCTTTCTGATGTTATAACCTCCATCATAGCATATGCCGGATTCAAAATAGGCCAAAAGCCAGCCGATAAAGAACATCCAATAGGGCATGGTCGTGCAGAGGCCATAAGCGGATTGGTTATTGTTGTATTTTTAGCATTAGTAGCCTATGAAATCATTACAGGTGCTTTAGACAAGGTAATGCATCCCGAATTGATTACCGTTCCCAATTTATATGCCGCATTGATGGCAGTCTTTGGAATATTTGTTAACTTCATCATAAGTGAATACATTATCAGAGTCGGCAGAGAAATTAAAAGTCCTGCAATAGTTGCAGACGGCAAGCATCAAAAAACAGACATATTCTCATCAATTGCCGTATTAGTCGGAGTTGCCGTATCAAATATAGGATATCCCATTTTAGATCCGATTGTTGGTTTTATAATTGGTTTGCTGATTATAAAAACAGCATACGAAATTGCCAAAGAAAATATAGACAATATCATGGGCAAAATACCTTCCCAAGATTTAATAAATAAGATAAAAAATATTGCCGACAGCACACCATACGCCCAAAACGCACACAACATCAAAGTCGACTATTTCGGATCATACGCTACAGTCTATCTGCATATTGAAGTTGACGGAAGCATGACACTAGACGAATCACATAAGATTGTGCATACTGTGGAAAATAATATCCTAAAAGAAATTCCTGAAGTAAAATCAGTGATGGTGCATGCATGCCCAATAGGATTAGAGTATAATCATGACCAAAAAATAGATGAATAAAACGCCGGGACCGGGATTTGAACCCGGGTGGTCATATGACCATCGGATTAGCAGTCCGACGCCGTACCAGGCTGGGCCATCCCGACATATGAAAAACAGTATATTAAATTATATGTAAAAACTCATTAATAAACTTAATCTTTTTTATATAAATGGCATGTTCAAAAGTGGACTAATCTCAAAAATATAAGTGATCTAAAAATCCAACTCCACCCCGGGATTCTACAAGCATTGAATGTTAACAGTAGAGCTGCTCCCTTCCGGGCCTGACCCGTTCCCATATCAGAGACGACTAGTCTTTACCCTCCAGTAAAAACTTCATCACCACCAATCCTGTAGGACGAGGTTTCTATGTTGTCTTTCTAGGCTTATATTCTCTTAAAAAGCCGCCTTTTGAACTTCAACTGCACCAAAGGGGGTGTGTGCTTACAGAGGACCCCTAACCCTCCAGTCTAGCCAAACTTTATTTTTGATTTTAATATTATATAAATGTTATCAAAAAAGTGCTAAAAAAATAGAAAAAATCATAAAAAATTAATTAAAATGATTTTCTAGAAAAAAAATTATTTACAGTAACTAAGTTAAAATGGATTAAATCTGAAAAAAATAAAGGATTATAGGAAATATTAAAATATATCCTGAATTATATCTCCATCAGAAATGATTCCCAATAATTCATCTCCATCAACAACAGGAAGCTGATTTAATATACCTGAAGTAGAACAACTTTCTTTCATGGCCTTAATAGCAGTTTCAATAGTGTCATCAGGAGATACAGTAACTACCGGAGAAATCATGATTTCTTTAACACTAGTGCCCAGTTCATATTTATCCAAGATAAGATTATGTCCTACATCAGTTGCAGTTATAATCCCAATTAACTTATCGTCCTCAACAACAGGAAGAGAACTGATTTTATATTCCATCAATTTTTCAAATGCATTTACAACATCAACGTCTGAAGTAGTTGTTACCACTTCAGTTGTCATGATATCTTTAACTTTCTTGTTCAACATTGTCTACACCACCGAATTCCTTGAGAATATCATCAACCATAATTTCAATAGTCTCATTAATATCCACATTATTGATTATACGTGTATCGTGAATCTTTGCCTGTTCAACCAAAAACCTTTGAGTTTTTCTAATGGCATCAAAATTATCCATATACCTGTCAAGAGACCTTTTTACCCAAGGCTGCCTGCATCTTGAATAAAATCTTTGTTTATGCGCATCCTCATCATCCACCGTTAGGGTAAACAGTATAATATTGTTATTTTCCATTAAATCTCTTCGAATAAAACCCGGAACGACATGGACCCCTTCTATGATAGTGCTGATGCCCTCCTTAACAGATCTTTCAATAATAGCTTCGATACCAACATTGACAACATCCACATGACTGATAAATCCCTCAATGACTGAATCTATCCTGATTGAAGGAGTTCTTACACTTTCATATGCATCGAAGCTGGATTTATGAATTACCGGACTCAATTCCTTAGAAACTATCTTTCTCATTACTTCACGAATCATGTCTGTGCTTATAAGATTCTTTAATCTTAACCTGTTAGCAAGCTCAAATGCCATAGAGGATGTCCCAACTCCTGAAGCCCCACCAATTAAAATAATTAATGGCTCCCTAGAATTTCTTAAGGACCTCCAATTTTTATATTTGATTGCGAAATCCTGATCAATATTCTCCAAATGAGTTAAAACAACACTAGCCAATTCTCCGCTTGAAATCTCAGAAACATTATTTTTAATTAAGTTGGCTTCAATATCGCTTGCAATTTCATGAGCCCTTTCAATTCCAATATCGGCTACATTTAGAGAACGGGACATTATTCCTTTAGAAAAGGGTTCTTTGTATTTTTTTCCATCAACATCTCCAGTAACCCAAATCATGATAATCACTTTCTAATAAAATATCTAAATAACTATCTAAAATTAATCGTAAATAAAATTTTTTATTTGATTTTGAAAAAAATTGAACAAAAATAGAAAAAAGAAAGAAGAAAAATTATTCTTCTAATGAAATGATGCTTATATCATAATTAGAGCCATCTTTAACATCAATTAAAACAGCTCCATTATCTTTAAGCATTCCAGGGTTTGCTACATCAGTAGTTTTCCCGATTTTAGTTAGACATTTTGCCTCATGGATATGTCCGCATAAGTTTATTTGAGGTTCAAACTCATGAATAGACTTTAAAATTCCCGGACTGCCAACGTGTTCACCATTTTCAACCCTATCTGCATCAGTGTTGAAAGGAGGCGCATGAGTTGCCAAAATCTTTACTTTAGGAACATCTGAATTGTAGACATAATCATAATTAGCTAATAAGTCATATACCTGCCTGTAGATTTTATCATCATCCATTTCACCGGGAGTGTCGAATGGAGTTGGATTAGATCCACCAAAACCAAATAATATAGCATCGCCATAAGCAATGATATTGTTGTGAAGACAGAATGCAACATCATTAATAGCATTACAAATTCCATTAGGGTCACAGTTTCCAGGAATAGCTATTACATCAACGTCGCAATCAGCTACCTTATTAATAAAAGTCTCTACAAAATCAAGAGGTCCGAAATCGGTAATATCCCCTAAAATCAAAACTAAATCAATGTCATTGTTATTTAGATAAGTGTATAAATTTTCATTTTCTTCACCGTGAACATCACTAATTGCTAATATTTTAACCATAAAATCACCTTTTTAATCTTCTAAAAAGAAAGATCCCATTTCTTTTAATCCGAATTTAAGATCTTCCCTATCACCGTGTAATTGAATAGTCACATCATCTTCATATTCAATTATAAGTCCGTTCCACTCTGCAATTTCTTGAACTCTTTCTTCAGCTAAAGGAACTTTCAAATTAATCCTGCCTGTTGTCAAACCAGGAGGAGTATTTACTAAAAATCTGGACTTTGAATCCGCAAATTCGAATACTTCTTTTCCTCGCATAGCCTGTTTCAATAAATCAAGCCAATAATCAACGTACTCTTCACCTTCTTCCTCAGCAATGATTAAAAGAGTTCCTTGAATATTATTTAAAGACATTTCTGCTTTTGCCAAACCATTAATTAATTCAGGATGGGAAGGGTCTCTTTTATATGAACTAATTGATGATCTGATTAATCCCATCTCAGGGTTAATTCCATCAGGGATTTTATGTCCCCTCTTTGTCAAATCTTTTATAAGATTATTCAGAACTAACCAAGTTTGTTCTGATGGCAAACTCATAAATGTCCACCTATAATTTTTAAAGTAGTGTGATTAATTTTAGCATCTGCTTCTTTTAGTTCTCTTTCAATTTCATCAGTGCTACTATAAGAATCTAAGAATAAGACATGATGAGTGGAAGTACCTGCAATGTTTAAAATTGCGAGTTCATCGTTTGGTTTGAGTTCTCTTTTGTCAATAGTTGCTTTAAATTGAACATAAGGTTCATATTCTTCAGGTAAGTCTGCATATCTAAATATACCATCTAATGTTGCTACAAACATAATTACACCTCTTAAATATATCAATTAACTTTATTTACTTACTAGTATATAAACATGATTGCTAATCATTCGTATTGATACAAACAAAAAAAATTTGCCATAAAAAAAATAGTTATCAAAAGATAACTAACCGAAATGTGTTTTCAATGCACAAAAAAATAAAAAAAGATAAGGATTGAAATCCTTAAACTTATTCACCTAAAGCTTTTTTAATTGCTGGAGTTGCATCGATTTTTTGAGCGTCGAAGGTTAACTCTTCAGCAGATAATCCCATAGCTAATCCGTATAATTGAGCTAAGTGGAATACTGGTAATGCAAAGTCGGTTCCGTATCTTTCGTTAACTTCAGTTTGACCTTGGTCAAATTGTAAGTGACAGAAAGGACATACGTTAACGATTGCATCTACTCCTGCTTCAGTCATATGATCGAGTTTTTCTTTAGTGAAACTGGTAGTTACATCTAAATCTCTGGATCTTAAACCTCCACCAGCACCACAGCACATCATTTTGTCTTTGTAGTCAACTGATTTAGCACCAGTGATTTCTACAAGGTCATCTAAGATAGATGGGTTTTCTGCGTTGTCTTCAATACCAATGGTTTCAGTAGGTTTTAAGAAGTGGCAGCCGTAGTGTACAGCTACATTTAAGTCTAAAGGTTTTTCGATTAAGGAAGCTAATTTTTCAAATCCAACATCGTCTCTTAAGATTTGAGCGAAGTGTTTTACGTTAATAGTTCCTTTGTATTCTCTACCGATTTCAGCTAAGTTAGCGTTAATTTCAGCTTTTTTCTCTTCACTTTCTTTTAACATGTGGTTACATTCAAATAATGAACCGAAACATCCGTTACATTCGGTCATAATGTCAGCACCAATGTCTTCAGCAAGAGTTAAGTTACGAGCAGCAATAGTAGCCCAGGTTTCTTCATCAAAAGATCCAAATACACCTGGAGCAGGACAACAAGATGCTCCTTCCATATCAACTAAGTTTATATCTAATGCTTCGAATAATTTTCTGGTAGCTTTTTCAACACCAGGATAACGGTTGTTCATAATACAACCTAAGAAGTATGCAATTTCCATATTATAACTCTCCTCAATTCATTTATTCTTTTAATCCACCGGTTTCTTCATCATAACCGATTAATTCATCAAATCCAGTAATTTTACATATTTTTTGAACTTCTTCTAATGCTTCAGGATAAGCATGGGTTGTTGGTGGAATTTCTGGAAGTCCAATTTTAGCTCTTAAAGCTTTGGTAGCATCATTGATTGGTACACCGTGACCGGTATTCATTACAAATACACCAGTCATTTTGTGAGGTTTTGCCATGTAACCTGCGTGTGCAGCAATATTACGAGCTTTTTTGATAATTTCTACGATTTTAACACTTCTGAGACATCTTTCTTGGCAGGTGTAACAAGTAGTACACATCCATAAAGCATCGTCAGTGATTACTTCTTCTTTTAAACCAAGTAAACATTTTCTGACAATTTGTCTTACTTTATAAGGAGTTCTTCTTCCTGATGGGCAACTACCACTACAGGTACCACATTGGAAACAGTGTTTTACAGTTTCAATTCCAGAATCAATGAATTCAGCAGTGAAATCTGGATCACGATTTACATCAGTTAATAATTCTTTATCAGTCAATAAAGTCATTTTATCTCTCTCTTTATCATTATTTTTTGAATCTTCATCAGCTTCTTCGGCATCTAATTCAGCTTCAACTTTCTCTTGGACTTCTTCCTTGAAAGCTTCAACTTTTTCATGAATTTCTTCTTTTTTAGCCTCAACTTTCTCATGGATTTCTTCCTTGAGAGCTTCAACTTTTTCCTCAATAGGGTCGATGTCATCAGAAGCTAAATCTTCAACACTGTCTTCTGATTCTTCCACAGCTGCTTCCTCAACTTCAACAACTGGTTCTTCCTCAGTAACGACAGGTTCATTTTCAATATGTGAAGATGTAACTTGGACATCGTCAGATGTGTTTGATACATCATTATTGATGTCTGTTTCTTCATTTTCTCCTTTAAACAAGGATTTTAAACGATTTATTATAGTCATTGAAAACACACCTCGGATAATCATCGGATAATCTCCTCAAATCCATACTAATATTCTTTAAAAGAACATATATAAAGCTTACTAAAATTTTTAGTTGTGTAATCAAAAAGGTTACAGTTAATGAAAAATTTATATAAACCTAAAAAACTAATTATTAAATAGAAACAAAAAAGGAAGACGCAAATGAAGAAAAAATTTGAAATCAGATCACATGACGGACCTGGCAGAATCGGAAAAATAGACAGTGAACCAAGCCCAAAATTATTTTTTAGAAATGATTTGAAAATCGCTCCAAATCAGGGTTCAGCACATAACGTAGACAGGGAAATAGCTGAATTTAATGTTAAAGAAACATTACGACTAGCCGAAGAAAATGTCGATGAATGTGACATAGCCGTTATCCAAGGTTCAAAATACATTGATTTGAGAATTGAGTGCTTAAAAAAATTGGAGGAAATCGGTTATAACGGATTTATCATAGCCAATGGCGATGCCCTGCTGACCAATCCAAAAGAGCTTGTTGAATTGATAGTGTCTCTTAAAAAACAAGCACGAAAGGACAGTTATTTCATTTTCTCATTTGCAGAATTATCTTTCATGCCTATTTTAACATATATGGGGATTGATGGATTTCTGGCTGACAGCGCAAATTACTACAGTCACTTGAATGTATTGCAAACTCCAACCAAGGCATATGACCTAAACTCCTATCCTATTTATGAGGATACTTCACAAGAGGAGCTGGAAAATAAAAATATTGAAAATATGGAATTTGTCATTCGTGAAATTCATGCACATATGAAAAACAAGTCCCTAAGAAACCTTGTGGAAGAGAGATCAGGAACCACACCACAGAACATCTCAACCTTAAAAATTCTGGACAGAACCCATATGGACTATCTGCTTGAGCATACCCAACTATTTTAGGATTTTGAATGTTGAGATAATATCCTTAAATTCCCTTTCGGATTCGCCGGATACGTCCAATGTCCTCATTTCAAAAATGAATATTTCACCATTCTCAATGAATACGTAAGTGTGAATATCAAAATTAATTTCTGGAGTGTCCATATTTGCATGGAGCTTAATGGCATCCATATCGGCAATTCTTACAAAATCCGAAGCCAAAATCACACCGCCGTCATCAGTGAGTGCATCTTCCATGAAAATTTTGTAATCGTCGAGATTGGTGGCAGTCGGAAACATTACTGCATTTATTAAATTGTCCTGGCCTTTTGACAGAGTGGCTATGCAGTCAGGGTTTGAAAGGATATCCGCTTTTTCAACTTCCCAACTTACAGGATATTCGAAAGTGATTTTTCCGGTGTTAAATGTCTTCATCATTTTCCTCTTCTTTTGTGGAAACCTCTATTGTATCTGGGGATTCCTCTTCGATTGTGTCAATGTATTTGGAGAACGGTTCTGGGAGTTTCGGCATTACCTCTTTTAAAATCTCTGCTGCATCCAATTCCAGAGCTTGGCCTGAAAGCAGCTGGTTGACATCAAAGTCAAAATCAAAAGGTTTGAGCAAGTCGTCGGTAGGAACCCTTAAATTAATCTTATTTTTATTTAATATCATCTTAAGGGTGCTTGTATTTCTAATCTGCTCGTTCATGTCTTCAACAGTGCTTTTTATATCATACGCTATAGCCTTGTTCTTCTCGTTGACATCATGTTTTGCTTTTTCAACAGATTTAGTCAAATCAGAAATAAGCAGCTCATTTCTTCTGTTGATGTTTTCCCTGGCCTCATCAATGACCACGTTGATTGCATTCAAGATTGACTTGTTCAATTCGACATTGTAGGCAAGAATCATCTTATTTTTGTAATCGAGCTCCTTGAAGATGGCAACCCTTTCATCATTAATCTTTTTATTTTCCTTGTTCAACTCATGAATTTCATCCTTTGCCTTCATGAGTTCATCTTTATATATCAATTCATCCTTAAGAGAATCAACATCATCAAAAAATGAGGATTTAAGTGTTTGAATCTGATTTTCCAATTCTTTAATCTCAGCATCTTTGGCTTCGATTATGTGGTAAAATTCATCAAGCCTTTCATCGGAAAACTGATTATCGATTAATTTTTGATAATCCTCCTGTGACAACACCTTAACCAAATCATCATCTTCAAAAGGATCTTCTTTTTTAAGACTAACTTGCTTCTGCTTAGATTCCTTCTCAACAGATTTGCCGTTTTTATCTTTACTGGTATACTTTTTTGTATAAACCCGAACAGTTCTAAGTTCCTCACTATCCATTATTGACACCCACTCTATAATATTAAATTTAATTTTTTGTTAGTTAAATAGTTAATCATTAAATTATCAAAAAAAATAAAAAAAGAAAGAAATAATTTTATAGCTTGCTTTCTTTTTCCATCCACAATAACATCGCCTCTTCAATTGCTTTGGAATACCAACCTGTTTTGAATAACATCTTATTGGAAGCTAATTTGCGAAAATTCAAGTCAATGTCATTATTGATGCTAATTGTAACACGTCTGTTTTTAGTCATAGAAATAGATTGTACATACTAGTTAATAAATGTTTTAGTGTTTTCTCAGGCCATTTTGACGAGTGATTTTGAATATTGATTTAGATTCACAAGAGAACCATCATGATTTTTCAGGGATGTGAAAAAAATGAACCCCACAACTGATACAAAAAATATATTAATTTTGTGAAAAATAATATAATTTAACTTGAATATTGATTTATTAGATATTGGAGTCGGAAAGAATGTCAAAAATGTCAAAGATTGTAGAGAAAGGATTGAAACACACACTTAAAGAAACCCTAGAGGACAAGAATACCGCCTGCGAACATATGAAAAACCGCTCTCTTGTTGAAGATAAACCTTTCAAGATGCCCAAATTAATTTACCGCACCAAAGTCGAAAAGAAGGAAATGTTCGATTGCCAGATTCTTGCTTTTAATGAAGGCGAAAACACAGAGCATATAGTTATCTATATGCATGGAGGGGCATATGTGGATGAAATTACAATTCCCCACATAATTTTCTGCGACAAAATTGCCAAAAAGACAAATTCAACAGTATATGCTCCGCTTTACCCCCTTGCACCAAACCATACCTATAAAGAAACATACCCTATCGTTGAAGAGCTTTATGAATTTGTTTTAAAAACCGGAAAGCCAATCACAATCATGGGAGACTCTTCCGGAGGAGGTTTTTCTGCCGCATTTTGCGAATACCTTGCATGCAAAGAATTAACACAGCCGGAACACCTGATTCTAATATCACCATGGGTTGACGTATCCATGTCCGGAGATTACGAAGATTTTGTCGAAGTTGACCCCCTATATGGAGTGGAGGGCCTTCGTGAAATGGGCAAGGCCTGGGCAGGTGATTTGGATACAAAAGACTATAAGGTGAGCCCATTATTTGGAGAGGTGTCCAAACTTCCGAAAACAACATTATTTTTGGGAACACATGAGGAGCTGTATTCCGATGTCACCAAATTTTACAACAAACTTAAGGACAATGGTGTTGATGCTCAACTGATTTACGGTGAAGAAATGGCTCATGTTTATCCCATTTATCCATTGGTTCCGGAATCAAAAGAAGCATTGAATAAGATAATTGAGATAATATCAGGTTAATCTAGGGAAGATTCCTCTCTTTTTACCCTACTTTTTATTTTTAGCATCAGATTTGTTAATTTCATTAACCGCTAAGAAAAACCCTCTGAATTTGGGATTTCCCAATTGCCCCTGAATATACCAATTCATAATCTCGTTTTGAGTTAATCCAACGATTGAAGATGCCTTAAAAAAAGATCCGTACTTACTATACTGATTTAAAACAGCCGGAATGTATTTTATAGTATTATCAAATGAATATGTTCCATGTTTCAATCGACTATGCATTAATTTAAATTTAAGAGAATTCTTTCTTTTTTGTAAACTATCCAATACCTTTTCAGTGTCCATTAGAGATATTATGAACTTAAACGCTTATATATTTAACACTCCAGGAAAGATTTGAAAACAGCTATCATGATACCGATACAAATGAAAAATTTTAAATATCACTAAAACATAATTAATAAACGATGTGAATTTAAATTCATATATTTTGATGAACATCAATCATTTTAAAATCTCCAAAATGTTGGAATATATTCCATTATAGGAAGTACAGACACCATTACTTCCAACCCCCTATTTTTATTTTTTAAAATCAGATTTTTAAGCAACATTAATCAAATTATGATCCTACCAATTAAAATTGTTTACCAATTGTTTAATTTTGAGATTAGAAATATTAAATTTTAATCTTAAAATAAGAGACATATTTACGTTTTTAGTTTCTTCAAAAAAAAATTACTAAACAAAGTCACAATTACCCAAATATAGCACTGAAAACTCAAATAAAAACATTTATATATAATCAAAACAAAAGTAATAATCGATGTGAAGTATATTTCATATCTTGTGATGAACATCAGTCAAACATTTTATAATCTCCAAAATGATACGAATATGTTCATGGAAGTAGAATCACAACTACTTCCAACTCCCCCCGATTTTTAAAAAATTAAACATCATCAAGTATTTTAGAGTCAGCTCCAGCAATTTCAACCAGATATTCCGCTTCAACAATATGGAGCTTTGATGGAATGACAATGCAATGGAGAGGCCCTCCAAAATCAAAATCAATTAAATCAGAAATTTTTCCTGCCTTTACAATTACATCCTTAGAGCCAACACGGGCAATTCCCATAGCCAATGTGCCAGGAGTAATCAGCCCTTCACGATCCAAATCATCATAAATGTTCATTAAATATTCCAAACCCTGATTTACAGTCATGTAGCGATCATTGTGAGCCTGAATATCAAGCAAAACCAGAGTGTGCAAATCCATTTTAAGATTTTCCTCAATAGCCTCATATGGAGATTTTGGATAGAAGTTATAATCCGGAAATGGTATTGTTGTCACCTTTCCGAACTTATATCCTTGAAGACCTGAAATGGCAGGTGCTGAGGACAATATGGAAGATCCGTGAATCACTTCAAAATCAATTCCTTTTTTAGAGCATTGAACCAGAAAATCGCTATGGGTTGTTGCTATTAAAGGGTCCCCACCAGTGATTAATGCAACATCACCAGTTTTCGCCTCTTCAATGAATTTATGCTCTTCTTCAACCTCGCCACGAACCAAAACTTCAATTTTTTGACCAACCAACTCTTCGATGGCTTCAAAACTTGAACCGAATAGACGTGATGTGAAAAATTCGGCATAAATTTTATCAACATTTTTTAAACATTCCAATCCCTTAAGAGAAATATCTTTTTCATCAAATAATCCTAAACCGACTAAATAAAACATGATATTATTTATATAATCTAAACATAAATAACTTTATGAAATGTGTAAAGGTTCCATTAAGAGAAATAAACAACACCCGCATTAAATTAATGTCCGATGGATTAATGAGCATGGAATATAGAATAAAAACAACCGATGAATATGGATATATTCCCATTACAGATGATATTGAAGGTTATGCCATTGAAGATATCGAATTAGAACCTGTGAAAAGGGTTCCTCATAATTTTGCTGAAATACTTGAAGATGAGTTGACCTCCGAGGAAATTGAAAATCTGAAAACCTCCTTTGACACCATTGGAGATATCGTTATTTTGGAAATACCTGATGAGCTACAAGACAAAAAGCAGCTTATCGGAGATGCGGCATATAAATTCACCAAAAGAAAAGCGATTTACATGAAAAAAAGTGCTATAAAGGGAACCATCAGAGTGCGTGATTTGGAATTTCTCTCAGGCGTGGACGATTCGCTCACCATCCATAAGGAGCATGGAGTCAGGCTGAAATTGGATGTTCGGGAGGTTTATTTTTCACCAAGACTTGCAACCGAAAGAAAAAGGGTCATGGAAAGCGTGAAAGACGGTGAAAAAATCCTTGACATGTTTTGTGGAATCGGACCGTTTCCTATTGTCATTGCAAGAAACAAGGATGTTGACATCACTGCAGTCGACATCAACGAAGCGGCAATCAAATATCTGGATGAAAATATAAAGTTGAATAAACTGAAAGGAAACATTGAAAGCCATTGCGGAGATGTGCGGGAAGTAAGTAAAGGATTTAAAACAAAATTTGACAGAATAATCATGAACCTTCCGGGCCTTGCATACAGTTTCCTTGACGTTGCAGTTGATTTGATTGAAGATGATGGAATAATCAATTATTATGAGTTTTCAGATTCATATGAACAGGGAATAAAACGATTGAATGAAGCGGCAAGCAGTGCAGGAAAAAAAGTAGAAATTCTCAATACTCGAAAAGTCAAATCGATTTCACCTGACGAATGGCATGTGTCAATCGATGCAAAAATTAAAAAATAAGAAAATTATTAATCATATTGATTAATAATTAATTTAGAACTGGATTCTGTTACCAGTCCAGAGATCATCATCATTAAACGCATTATATTTCTTTTCATCTTCAATATATTGTTCCATATCACGATACAGCTTTACTCTAAAAATATCAGGATATGCAATATATAGCATGTCACCGTTGTCTCTGGTTTCTTTTACGTAAGTTTCTGCAAACTCAATGATTGTGTCCTCTTCTTTGTTAAAATGATGGACCTCATTAGCGCATAATATCTTAAAATGTACAAAATCGCCTTTCAATAACTCTTTTACTAAATCCTTAATTAAAGGTGGAAAATTTTCTGATTTTTTACTTTTAATCTCCATATAATCCCTCAATACAATTTAACAATTCAAATCTCTAAGTATTACAAAATCCGTAACTTCTAATCAAATTGATTGGTATTGTGTAGAGATTCTCATGATGTTATTTAATATTTTAAATTTAATTGCTTAAATACTTTATACTGAAAAAAAGATTTGAGAATTATTGTCTAAATCGGGTCAATAATTCCCTTTTCAGTAATAATTCCAGTAATCAATTCCTTTGGAGTGATGTCAAATGCAGGATTGATGACTTCTGTACCTTCAGGACAGATCCTTGCTCCCCCATAGAATCGGACTTCATCCCCATCCCTTTCTTCGATGACAGTATCATAAATGTTTATATCATTGTCGAAAGTGGAGTAAGGTGCGGCCACATAAAAAGGAATGTCGTGATGTTTTGCGGCAAGGGCAACCATAAAGGAACCCACCTTATTGACAACACCGCCTTTTGCAATACGGTCAGCGCCGATAACAACCTTGTCAATCATGCCCTGGGACATGAGATATCCTGAGGCGACATCTGGAATCAGCTTTACCGGAATGTTTTCCTGCTGCATTTCCCAGACACTTAAACTTGCACCCTGTCCACGGGGACGGGTTTCATCACATATCACATTAATGCTTTTTCCGGCATCCCGTGCTGCTCTAAATACTCCCAAAGCAGTACCGTAATCAACGCAGGCAAGTGCACCGGCATTGCAGTGAGTCAATACTGTGTCCCCATCATCAATTACCTCAGCACCATATTTTCCGATAGCCCTATTTGTAGCCATATCCTCTTCATACATTTTCAGTGCTTCAGCAAGTGCATCATCACTATTGAGAACCCGGTCAACCGCCCAGAACAAGTTGACTGCTGTTGGCCTTGCAGCCTTTATTTCATCTGCAGCCTTAGCCAAATCAACACCTTCGAGATCTGCCAATGCCATTGCAAAAGCAGCACTAACTCCAATAGCCGGAGCTCCACGTACAGTCATATTCTTAATCGCTATTATAGCATCCTGATAATTATCACAATAAACATAAGTTAACTCATCAGGAAGTTTTCTTTGATCAATAAGTTTTAATTTATTATCTTCCCATTCAAGTGTTTTCATTTTAACACCTAATAATTTAAAAAAAAAGTTTAAAAAATATGAAAGCATAATTAATGTTAGTTTCTAATTTTTGTTATGCAAAAATGCATAGAGTATTTATAATTATGCTTCCCGTC
Organism: Methanobrevibacter sp. UBA212; assembly: GCF_905233225.1. Taxonomy (NCBI): domain Archaea; kingdom Methanobacteriati; phylum Methanobacteriota; class Methanobacteria; order Methanobacteriales; family Methanobacteriaceae; genus Methanobrevibacter; species Methanobrevibacter sp. UBA212. Next base: position 5,675 of record NZ_CAJODJ010000014.1, on the reverse strand, counting down.
TAATTTAATATCCAAAAATGGATTGATTAGAGATGTATTTAAAATACATCTACATAATACTTTTTCAATTATCCTTTATAAATTTTTAGAAAAAACCTTAAAAAAACATGATATTTAAGGCAACCTAAAATCAATTAAGCATTTTCGGTCATGATAGGCACTACTTGTTTTTTACGTGATACAACGCCTTCAAGTAATACGGTGTTATCTTCAAGTATTACACCATATGCCTTTTCGACTAAGGAGGCATCTTTGCCCAATGCAATGACCTGTGAATTGCTGTTTACGATATCGGTGATTAAGAGCATGAACAGGTCCAAATCTTCCTCTTCGATGATTTTGTTCATTCCCGCTTCCAAATCATCCTTCATAGCCATAACATCGCTAATGTCTGCTGTGTTTACCTGATTAACAATTGATTTTACATCTTTAAAGTCAATTTGCTTAGCATCAAGGGCCAAAATCTCATCAATAGTGAAACTGCTTAAATCGGTACCTGCCTTAAGCATTTCCAAACCGTATTCTTCAGCATCTATTTCTGCGATTTTTGCCAGCTTTTCAACTGCAATCTTATCATCTTCAGTTGTGGTAGGTGATTTTAAAAGCAAAGTATCTGAAATAATTGCAGATACCATCAATGTAGCAATCTCTTTTGTAATTTCCACATCATTCTCTTCATATAATTTGCATAAAATGGTTTCAGTACATCCTACCGGTTCAAATCTTAGGAATAACGGATAGGAAGTTTCCAAAGCAAGCTTGTGGTGATCAACAACTTTCAGTATGTTTGCATTTTCCAGGTTATCAACTGATTCAGCAGGAGAGTTGTGGTCAACCAGAATGACATTGGCACCATCTTCAACACTTTCCAAAAGTTCCGGCGCTTCCATGCCCAAATAATCTAAAATGAATTCAGTTTCTTTGTTGATATTTCCTAATCTGTAAGCCTTAGCTTCTGAATTACCTAATTCCTTTTCCAAGTTTGTCATTACCAAACTTGATGTGATTGAATCGCTATCCGGACTTTTATGTCCAAAAACAAAAGTTTCTACCATATTATTTCTCCTCATAATCTATAAAATTAATGTTAATATCAGTATTAATTTATCTTTTTCATCTATATTTAATATTGCGATATCAATCATTTGGAGATATGACAAAAAACTTACTTCTTACTTCAAATCAGATAGTTATACGAAAGTTGTGAAAAAAAATAAAAGTAACTGCCGAAGCAATTACTTGATTTTAATTTTAACTGTTTTGGTTACAGCATTGTAATAGGTGTTTCCCGCAAACTTGATTTTAGCCTTGAAAGTGCCTTTTTTCTTAAGGTTTTTGATTTTAAAGGTTGCTTTTCCTTTGGCGTTGGTTTTTGCCTTGTAGGTTTTGCCTTTGACTTTCAGGATAACTTTAACCTTCTTGATTGCCTTACCAGTATTGTCTTTTAGGACAATTGTGTATTTCTTGTTTTATTCTAGATCGAGTTGTTATTCTCTAACGAACTCATTAGATAATATTTATTTTTTTACCATTATTTTGTGTGAAACCGGTCAAAACAAAAATCGAAAAAAAATAGCATATAATTTTTATACTGTATATTAAATTAACACTAAACATTATCTTATGAAATGAGTGAGCATTATTTCTTCATGTTCTGGTTTTTCAATTCCTAACTCGCTGGCTGCTTTTTGTGCTTTTAAAAGATATGCGAAGTTTTCTCCAAGTGTACGCATTGTCTGAAGACCCTCAATATCTTTTTCAACATCTTCTGGTGTAAAGCCATGAATCTGATTCCAATATTGGGAACTTACTATATGCATATTTGTCATGAGGAAATACTGGTTCAATCTTTCAAATGCTCCTGATGCACCGCCTCTTCTGCAGGACACTACTGAAGCTGCCAGTTTTCCTTCAATTTTAGATCCGTCAATACTGAACATTAAACGGTCAAGAAATGATGTCAGTCTTCCGTTAGGTCCTCCATAATATACGGGAGATCCTATTATCATGCCGTCAAATTCATCCATTCTGTCTGCAGTCTGGTTAACCAGGTCATCATATATGCATTTTCCATTTTCAACACATTTCATGCAGTCTATGCAGTCCTGCATTGCCTTTTTGCCAAGCCATAATATTTCCGCTTCAACATCATTCTTTTTTAATGTATCGACAATTTCTTCCAATGCCCTGTTTACACAGCCCTCTTTGTTGGGGCTTCCGTTAATCAATAATATTTTCATGGTTTAACCTCTACACGATAGCATTTGATTTTAAAGCATAAAAATATTGCGAATGTAAACAATTATTAATCCAGTCATCATAGTATCCCATCAAATAAACTGATATTTATGAGCCTAACTATTTTAAATCGAATGGTAATAATATATGAATTACATGGTTTCTTAACAAAAAATAGAGAAGAATTTAATTAATCAAGTTTTTTAAAAAATAAGATTAATGTCCTATTGCAGAGAAAAATCCCTGCAATATCCCGTATTAGACATTAATAATAAAATATTTTTGCGTCTTAATAGAGGTTTACTTAAAAGTAAATCCCTTGTATAATTCTATTATTGAATAACCTATATAAACTTAACTGATTTTAGAAAAATAGGCAATTAAACAGTGTCTATCTCAGGGGAAAAGCCTCATGAAAACATTAGTTTTCGAAGACCTCCATTGATTTGTTTTTATTTAATTGCCCTTAAGTGAGGTGAAAATTTGAGTCATTATCTTCTATTTTTCATTAGACACATTATTGTCATGATATTCAGACAATATGTTCCAATGATGGTCGGATAAGAATGAAGAATTGCTCCTTCAAACTCTCCTCAGAACCGTACGAGTGCCATTAAGCACATACGGCTCAAGCAGACCTTTATCTTCGGCTAAATTGATTTTTACTACGAGTTTCAAAATATTCAGTTTTACTAACATCATAAGGACTATAATTGAATTTAATCATGTTCCATCTTCTAATTGGGATACTGGACATTTTAATTAACTGATTTTTATCGTTAGGACCTATAAGAGTCCATTTACCAATAAAATTTCCCTCATCATCATATTGGGGGAAATATTTCTTAATTATCCATTTCGTACCTTTATTAGGATGCAGTCTTTTTAGAAATTTGTATAACTTTATCCAAATATAGTAATCAATTTTGTTATATGTCTCTTTGGCTACTGAAATTCTCCAAAAATAACCAATACCATTAATAACAGGATTTAACTTTTCAATAAGATAATCAACATTGTGTCCATGACAAGCTTTAAATATATCGCTAATTCTCTCTTTTGCTTTCTTAATACTTTCTTTTGAAGGTTTAATTAAGCATTTGTAACGATTTTGTGTCTTGTATAGTCTACAATTGAAACCTAAAAAGTCAAATCCCTTGTGCGTATGTGTTATTTTGGTTTTGTCTTCTGCCAATTCTAAACCCCTTTCGTTTAAATATGGTTTTAAAATATTTCTTACATCTTCTATTTCTTCTTTTGTTTTAGAGAATATCACAAAATCGTCGGCATATCTCACAACACGATAATTGCCGTTTGTTTGATATGTTATCCGTTTTTCACCATTTTGATTATAATTCTTTTCTTTATAAGATATATTAAGGCATTCTTCGAGTCCCGATAGTGCAATATTTGCTAATAGTGGTGACAACAATCCTCCTTGGGGAGTGCCTTTGTTTGTTTCGTTAAAAACATTATTATCTAAATAACCTGCCTTTAATATTCTTTCCACCACTCCTTTTAAGGGAAATCCTTTTAGTTGTTTTAAAATAAAATCATGGGATAAATTATCAAAACAACCTTTAAAATCCCCTTCAAAGACCCAACACCATTTATTATGATTTATATTTTGGAATATACGTTCAATTGCGTCAAATACTCCTCTTTTTGGTCTAAAACCATATGATATTGGTTCAAATCTTGCTTCCATTTGTGGTTCAAGAATAATTCTAATTATTTCTTGATAAATCCTATCAGTGATTGAGGGAATACTTAATGGTCTTTCTTTACCGTTTTTCTTTGGAATGTAAATCCTGCGGGTAGGACTGGGATTATATTTATAAGTATCCTTTTTGGATAATCTATCAACCAGTTCTCCTTTTTCTTTGCTAGTTTTAGCAATGAACCCGTCAGGGCCAGGAGTATTCCTTCCCTTATTAATTTCAGTAACTCTACGGACAGCCAATAACATGACTGCCTTACTATTTGCTAATAATCTTTGAATATTTCTCACTCTTCGTTTATCATTTTTAACCTCAGCTTCATATATCCGCTTTTGCTGTTTATCTACATACCTTTCGACCCTATTCCAATTAGTAGAATCCCAATCAGTAGTGTCTGATGATACGGACACACAAATATTATTATTTGCGGAATTACTCATGTTAATCATCCTCCTTTTGATAATAATGCAAAAGAACCTTTAAATTTTCGTCTACATTGAAGTTGTCCACCTTCCGAAAGTGGGCAGTGTTTCCACTCCATACCTAAAAGTTGTTTTAGGCTTTACTGGTATCCGTCATGGTTTATATGCTCATTATTTCCCATTGTCTTTCGACTGCAACGGCATTATGCTTTCTTCGGAATCCTTTACCTGCTACACATATGTATATCATTCGCAATCAACCTACCCCCGATCGGGGAGCATATCAGGCTTACCATGTTGATCTGTTATCAGAAACGCCAAGAGGACGCTCCAACCTCTACACCGGCAAATATTGTGGGTTGTGATTAGATAAATATTATCTTAGTATTTATCTCCTAATTTGCAATACAGTAATAGTTACAGTAATATTATTGTAACATTGTACTCCACTTACTGCTAGCTATGACGATGCTTACAGTTGTTCACATAGTGTTGAGCGTTTCAAGGCTTCCTCTAGCCTGTAAATTTCAGAGTACTTGAGATTTACTTGGACATTCTATCATGCAACCTCGTAACCAATCACTTAGTTAAGAGTTTCAAGGGGGGAAATCCCACACAACTAGGATTGAAATTTAAATATTATTAATTTTCACTGATTAAAATGAGCAACAGACCCATCATGTCGCACAAGATAATTAACTCCACTGTTTTCACCTCCATTCAGACGCATGGAAAGAACACCAGAAAAGTCATACGGTGAAACTACTCTGATTAATAAATAAACATTGATTACAATGAGTATCATCATGTTTATTCACCTCCTTCCAAAAATATTTTATAGATTGAGGCTTTTCAAGAGAATATATATCTGTTATAAATTATTTAAAGCTTGTTGAAGCCATTTTGTAAAATTGTAGTGAACAAAACATCCCATATAAACTTTGCGGTGCAAAAAAAATTAATTGATAAAAAAATTCGATGAATAAATGAAAAAAAACATAAAAATCATAAAAGGCATCTAATGCAACAAATCTTAAAACAAAACATGTTTTAAAAGCATGAAAACTGATATTTATCTAAATGATGCAAGAATACCATGACCTCTTCAAGGTCATGGATGAATTGCACTATTGGGCGTACTATCTTTTTTATTTATTTTTTTTGCGTTTATTTTTTATTTGTGTTTTTTGGTAGATTTTTTAGGTCATGAATTTTTATTCAGTATACTTTTTTTTATGGATTTTTAATAATTGCTTTGGGTATGAAAAATTGTTTTGGGTTTGAAAAATTGCTC